>JAURLB010000174.1 GCA_030831445.1 Candidatus Nanopelagicales bacterium
CACCCATTATTGGATTACGACGTGAGTACCTTGCCTTTTGCACAACATCCACTTAAGGATGCTGTGAAAAATCGTCTTCAAGCGGAGCTGAATAGATTACCCACAGCTAAGGATGCTGAGGATTATTTCAGCGCTGCTTCTAAAACTAAACACATTGATATTGTTTCAAGTCTCTACGGGGCGTACCCGGTGTTGGTGATGCAATCTCTTCTTGAGCCGATTGGGAAATACTGGAAGTCGATTAGTGAACCTTTAAAGCGCCAAGAATTTTGGAATAAGCGAAGAAGCCGATCTCTTGAGGAGTTTATACCGGCACCCCAAGAACATATTCGGTGCATGCTTCGAGGTTGGTATTTGGGCACGATGCTTGGTTTGATCGGGAAAGTTAACGGTCAGAACAAATATTCAATTGCGACCAGAATGTCTAATCAACCGGCTGGGTATAAAGATTTTCCAGAATTTTTCTTAACTAACTCCAGTGAATGGGGAGATAATGCCTCATTAGTTCTTGAGGCTTTAGGACTTGCATTTGTAGATGTTGGGATTCAAAGGAGCCTCGAACCATTGGCGGCATATGTCAATTTATTGGACTTAGGACGATCAGGTTTCGGAAATAACAACAAAATCAACAGTTATGGTACTGCCGCTGACTTTTTGGTGAATTGGGTGCAGTCTGGTGAGATGCCGCGTGAATCATCAAACGGACAGCGCGTATTCGAACAAGAGTTTGAGATAAAACTGAAGGGACTTTCGGATAGTTCTGGACCAGAAGATCGACGTGATGCCCTGTTGCTAGAGTTGAGAAATTTGGATAAGCGATACGCCAAAGAATTCGATGCATACAAAGAACAAGTAGATTCAAACATTAATGTCCTCAGCGACCCGCCTTTGTGGGTATCAATGCGTGAGTTGATTTCTTCGGCGCTTCAACAATTGATTGAGGCCGTTATAGAGATTGACTTGAATCAAGACAATCCGGCTGACGGTTATTAAAGGAGACTCCTCTGATCAACGTATTGATAGTCCATCATTTAGATAACGCATGGCCAGGTATCCAGTCCCGACTAGAGGAGTTTTTTGTAGAAGGTTTCGTCGATGAGTTGGTGATTTTGACAGTTGCTTCGTCAGAAGAACTGTCAAAAGACCCAGAAATCGCTGTAGTTAGGCAAACCATAAATGGTTTACCGAATAGAGAAACGGAAACTCTTTTTGGTTATCTTGCCAAACTAGGAAACATTGATGGTATTCGTCTATGTGCGATTAGGTGTGACGCCAGTGGTCAAATAACGAGCCTTGAAGAATCAATTCAATTGGATAGGGCACTCAAAAGGATCTCGTCGACATTGATGAAATTCGCCTCGCACACTCCAAAAAAAGAAGTTCGAATCGCAATAATTGGTGAAGAAGAACGTGCACCTGGGAGCCCATTTTTTTCTCCAAACGCCGATGCAAATGTGATCGTCATTCCTCGGGACGTAAGCATGAGTATGTCGGTAGCGAAACCAGTTGTACGCGAACAGAGGGTTGTTTTCGAGGGTCACGCAGCGATGGAGTTGGCGTCGATTCTAGGAATGTGGACTGTCATGAAAAGTGCCCCAGTTGACACTGTCATTAGAAAGCCGCTCGGTGTCGAAGGATATGCGGTCACATTTATGAAGAGCAGAGTCAAGGGGCTGGTGGCGCCGCCACTTCCAATTGGCGATCTCATTAACGATGCCGATTTGCTCCCTATACCGACGGGCTTTGCTCCAGTTGATAACTTAGAAGTAGTCGTTGAGCGTTATGCCGAAGGGATTTATCCCTCAAACATGCACTTTTCTTCTATACCGGCACCCAATTCCCACGAGTATGTGAAATTCATACAATTAATCAAAGCGTATGCGATTGAATTTCTTAATACCGTACGGTCCTTACCGCGAATTATTCGTAGCGGTTTTGATAACGAAATTGAACAAGTAGGCCAATTAGTTCTCGACAACCTCATTGGTGGATCTGACGCAAGAATACGTCCGCTGATTTCAAGCCAGGGTCGCGACAATCCTGATGGCTTGACCGAAGATCGAATCGAAGAGTTAATTCGTGATATTGAATATCGCGATGATCGTCCTGTTGTCGGCGCATTGACGAGCGACGAATGGGCTGATCTAGCTACAAGAATTCTCGGTATAGCTGATGGAAATGACGAAGCAGATTCACACAGAGAATTAGTCATGCCTTCGAATATCCTCGTGAGAGAAAAAAGTGCACTGGCACCGAGAGTGGCTAGCGTTGCTGAACTTGTGCGGTCAGTAATGCCACCACATTTGAAGCATGAGACTTTTGAACACGAGCCCTTAGTCCAAACTACTGACGTTCCATCTGAGGATGATTCAGCAGAATCGGAAATATAACCATTTCAGCCCCCGGTTGTCATGGGGGACATAGATCTCATGGCTTTAAGGGATGCGATCCGAAGCAGTGGTATTAATAGACCCGAAGAAGCTATAAACCATGATCTCGAAAATGACGAATTCAATCAAAACTACGTGAGTAACTTTCAGACTCCGACCCTTATCGGACACGTCACAAAAATATTTGATCGCGAATTCAATAAGGCCGAGAACGCCTCTTTTAGTAGTTTGAGTGAGCTTCGAGAGTTGCCTAAAAAGCTGATTTCTCGGGATTCGGTCAAAATCTCTTTATCGGTGATCGTGGCCGTCTGGCTTTCTATAGGGGTTCTGATCGCCTCTGCTGCAACTCATGGGGTCGTCAGAGAAATTTTTGGACTTGAGTGGCTATCAGCGAAATCACGAGATTTTTTGTGGCTGGGACTTTCGTCAATTCTTCTAGTGATTTCAGTTTCGATTCTCTTTAGCACCGGTAATCGAACTTGGCAACGACGAACAATGGTATTGACGGCTATCTGTAGTGCTCTGGTAGCTATTGAGTATTTCTCCTTTGGCTGGCTTCGCGAGAGGCTCTCCGGAAATTCAATTTCTTTGAAAATTGCATCAGTAACGCTTCTGCTGCTTGCCGGAATTGTTCTAGTTGTTTTGAATCTCTTGATCGGCTTCTTGGCAATTTACAGATCGACCAAAAGCAACAACTTGATTAGGCAAAAAATTGGACGAGGGATGGCCCTCCTCATTTGGGCTTACTTAGTTGTTGGTATAAGTAGTTTTCTAGCTGGGCCAGTTTCATTTGTTAACACCTGGGAGGATTCAACAAGACATCGATTTTTGTTGGCCTGCCAGTTTGTGGGGTGGATATGTCTATTGATGGCCATGTTGGTTGTTGTTTCGATTCGAGTTAAACAACAAAATTCGTTTGGTATACATGCCGATCGATTCAGATGGGCGCAAGAAAATTTCATTCATTCAATTGACGCGCGCCGATATCTTCGTACGGCGTATACGCAATGGCTCCTTGTTGGTGCAGCGCTGTCCAGAATTATCTGGCACCCATTGGGCCAAAAGGCTTCGGAAAGCACTCCGTTTCAGGGACGGCTGGCGGTTGATGACGCAATCCTAAAGTTTGATATTGCAATGATGGAGTTAAGTGAAGAGGGCCGCACATCACTTCTCGCCAAATTGACAAAAATGTTTGTTCGCCAAGGATGGTTAAGTGTGCAGTTTAATTATGCGGTTGAAGAATTCAAATCAACAACAGCGATTCTTAATGGGAACGAGAGCGAAGATCACAATCCATTTGCATGTCCGGCGGTTCCCCCGATTTCCGATGTTTTGAACGATGATGCTCGCGGAGATCGTTTTCAGTTTGCAAAAAAACTCTATGAGGGAGAACTTGATGAGGTACTTTTGGCCTCAGCGACAAATAATAATTTGGACAGTGTTTATTCAGAGATATTGAGGAATGAGCGTTTGCACGTTGTCACCAATTCGCAGCACAATTTCGCTACAGCTGATCAATTCTTAACAGATATTCTGCCAGGCGAAACCTCGATATTGCCATCAGAACTTGTATACAAACTTTTCTCAGCGGGAGATGGCTTGATGACAACTCATCTCTGGTGGCCAAAGACGTCAATCCTGAAAAGACCGCAAGTAGAAGTAGCCAATCTGCACGAGAGTACAGGGATGATAGGAAGTGAGCTGAATGATTCCGTTTTGTTGATGGCTGTAATGGTGGAAGTGTCTGATCAATACAGAGACGACGAAGTGAGTGTCGTAGTTAATGAACAGGTCGCAGTTATCAAACCTCCGAGAGTGAACGATTGGTGAAGAAACAATCGCCTCTACCACCTTGGGTGAGAGGAAAACGTCCATCTGTTGGTTCAGATAGCAGATTCTC
>JAURLB010000175.1 GCA_030831445.1 Candidatus Nanopelagicales bacterium
AGCGAAGACGTGGCTTCGTCGAGCACCAGCACTGAGGGCCGGTGATAAAGCGCTCTCGCAATACCAATGCGCTGGCGCTGTCCACCCGACAGGCGAACTCCGCGCTCGCCCACCACGGTGTCTAAGCCGTCCGGTAATGACACAATGAAGTCTTCAAGTTGAGCTGACTTCAATGCTTCGCGAATTGCAATTTCATCTATTTCTTTGTCGGCAATTCCGATTGCAATATTGCGGCGCAACGAATCATCCATGAGAAAGATCGTTTGTGGAATATATCCAATTGATTTCTGCCAAGCATTTCTTACCTTGGAAATGTCTTGTCCATTAACAAGCACCGAGCCGCCTTGCGGCTCGAGCAGCCCCAGCATGATGTCGATCAATGTGCTCTTGCCACTGCCGCTTTGTCCAACAAACCCAACAGCCTGTCCAGCATTGATTCGAACAGAAACATCATTGAGGACGGATTGTTCTGTACCTTCATACAAAAAATTCAAATCTTCCGTTACCAAATCGCTAAATGCAAGCGGGTTCATAATTTCATCTTGCGTCACACGAACAGGCAAGTGCAGGTCTGCGTAAATCGTTTCAATTGCTGCGCGAGACACCTTGAGTTGTTGTTTACTTCCAACAATTTTGTTAATTGAAGGCAATACGCGAAAAGCAGTGGCAGCGAATAATCCAACAACTGGAACAATTTCAGACGAATCTTTTCCAGAGCCCAGCATCACACCGACCAGTCCAGTTAAACCACCTATTGCCATTACTTCAAGCCAAAGTCGAGGCAGTGACTGAACTGTGATGATCTTTCTTAACAGCCGTGCATCATTTTGTTGATGCACTTCATGTTGCCCAATAAACCAGTTCTCGCGACCTAAAACTTGGACGTCTTTTACTGCCCCCAAGCTTTGTTGAATCGTTTGAATGATCTTTCCTTTCTCAAATTGTCTTTGTGTGCCCCACCTTGACAACCGTTTACTTGAAAATCTCTGAAACAACATTGTTGCAAGCACCAACGTGCTTACCACAAGCAATGTTCCCAGTGGCTCAACTATGACCAATACCAAAAACAACGAGGCTGCTATCAACCCTTCAGACGTAATGGTAAGTAAAGGTTCAATACCTCCCGCCACCAAACCAGTGGCGTCCTGAGTATTCCTAATGAGCGTCGAGGAATTCTTCTTTAGATGAAAAGCAAATGGTTGCAAGACATACGACTTAAGAATGTCAGAACCAAATCGAGCGGTTAATCGGGTTAAGTACCCACGCTGGATCCACACGCTCAGAGCAAGAAACACGTTCTTGATGACATATACAAGAAAGACGCCTACTACAACAATCCATGTCAATGTTGTTCGATCAAGGTCGGTTCGAATTACTCCAAATGGAAGTTCAATGTTGGAATCGGTTGATGTGAGCACCGAAAGCACTGGTATCAAAAGTCCTACGCTCAGCGTTTCAAACAAAGTCCCAACCAACATCAAAGCGAATAGTCCGCCCAAGGCGCGGCGCTCTGATGGTTCCAACAATTGCCATAACAGTCTGCGTGTTGGCTGTTCAGTGACCTTCGAGTTAGCTGCCAACCGTTTTACCTCTTGTCATTTTGTAGCGGCGACCGGATTCGAACCGGTGACCTTCCGATTATGAGCCGGATGCTCTCACCAACTGGGCTACGCCGCCGTAACTGCGAGCCCTCTGTGGGAATCGAACCCACCACCTCTTCCTTACCATTGAAGTGCTCTACCGAATGAGCTAAGAGGGCGTACTCACGAAGCCTGAGCCACGCGAATGCCGCCTCATCCTAGCGATTGGTCAATTATTCGACATTCTCAATTAGGCCTATTTCAGCACCCATTCACCGAGAACCTGTTCGGCATTAGGTAGAAGCATTGCAGTCACATCCCCAAACTGGCGACGGCCTCGTTCCCCCATGCCTTGAGCAACTATCTCCTGGGTCCTAGACACCTCCGAGGAAGGCAACTCGCGATTTTCTATATACAACGCAACCAAGTCACGTAACTCACCTTCAGTCGATTTCTGCTGACTAATGCCATTGGCAGCAAACAAGTTTGGGTCTTTAAACCACGCAATCTCAGAACCAACCACATCGCTCAAATTGAGTATCTTCCCATCTTTCAACAGCCGCACGGGGGTCCACGTAGCAATCTTAGAGCCAAAGAAAAACTGACAATACCTCGTTACATCGACATAAAGAACTGGGCGACGAAACAACATGCACACGGCATCTGGACCAGTCTGTGTTGATACAGCAAATGCACACGTTGCAGGAAGATACACGTCAAGAAATTCTGACCGTTGATTTGATGATGCATAGTCAATTACGCCTGCGGGTGCATTGGTAAATGGTTGTTCCGACCCCGAACCCATCCGAACGACCTGATACCCATGAGCAACAAGCACTGCTGCTGCACTTGCAAAATCATTGATGTTGAAATTGATCAGTTCATATCCAGACGACTCAGTGTCGCCTTTAGATTTGTAATAGCCTCCATCTCGAACGATCAGACATACATGAGGACGCCGAGGATCAATCCCAATTTCTGACAAGCCCCTTTCCCCATCAGCAATCTCTTGACTACTGAAAGACAGATGAGGCTCAGTTTTATCTAAACCATTCTTACTACCAGTAATCGAAAGTCGCAGTTCGTCAAGCTTCAGTGGTGGGAAGAATTCACCTGCATCATGAAGTGCACTGACAATCCAACTTGGGATCACAGTCACTCTCTCGCTCCATTTGCGAGCAAGATACGTATTTGATTGCTTTGCTGTTGGCCCCAGACTCCACAAGTTGATTACGGGTCTTTTGACTTTATGAGTAGCACTCGAGTCTTCTAGTTCTGCCAAGAAGACTTCTGGCTCAAGTGCCAAATGTCCATACCGATGAAACCCAACTATGCAGAGCTGAAATCTCACGAAGGGCTGTATCACCTTCAAGATCCCTAGAACAACGAACGACACAACTAGTAATGAGAGTTTTACAAATGTTTTGACAATGCTCATTGGGAAAGAATGTGTCCCAGTTGGGAAAATGTATATGGGGCTACCGCACCAATTGCATTCTTCCCAATTTCTTTCAGTTCACTCTCTGAGGGAAACTTCGTCATTTTGTCAATATCCAGAACTGAATGACCATGCACCATCCAACTTGGGGAGTACTTATCAACATTGGTAATCACTGCACAACCATGGCTCATCGCACTTAGCACTGTTGTGTTGTTTTCTCTCACTCCAAGTGGGAAAAATGCGACGAGGGCATCCGCTGCGCGCATTCGCTGTGAAACCTCCTCATCGGCCAAGAAGCCCAGGAAGCTCACATTGCCATCAAACACTTCGCGAATCTCTTTACCGACTGTGAAGAAGTCTTCGCTAAACGTTGTCCCTTCATGGAGGGCTGTCGAAATCTCCAAGCGAAATGTTCGCTTTTCTTCATGCAGCAACTCCCCAAGTTTGCGATACCCAGCGACTCGAATTTTATGGGCCATGCCGAATGTCAGAAGCGTGCAGTCAACCTCTTTTGCAATTAGAGATGGGCTCGCTCCGGGAGCAAAGGTGCTCACCACATCGCCCCGTTTCGTACCAACTACATCTGCCATTTCTTTAGTTGCAGTAAACAGTCGTCCTGCTTTTGCAATAATCCTTTGCTCGGCTGCCGAACCATCCAATCCATGCAGATACACGTCAAAACTCTCTGAAGATGCGTCAAGAAAATTAGAAAGCCCTTGTGAATTAGTCTCACCAATTTCTTCACACTTAATTGACAACAGTGCACCCGATACCGAGTGTTTCAAGAAATCCTCAAGAGTTAACAGCGGAACTCCAAGCGATTGCGCAAGAGCAACGTTGAAACGCGCAACACCACAGGTATACGGATTGGTGTGAAATGTGACGATCGCAGTTGGTTTCATTTCAGGTTTTCTTGCCATTTTCTTCAGACCATCGAGCAAGAATTTGACTTGATGAATTAGTCACCGTTTGCAGGTACACCACTTCTATTCCGTACTTGTTGCAGACCTCTGCTTCAATTTGCGGGATTCCACCTCGTTCAATCCAGTCATTTCCTTTGATGTACATCTTGGGCTGCAGTAACTTCAAGACTTCAACTGTCGAGATCACAGCAAGATGCACGTACTCGATGTACCGAACGGCATCCAAAACCACACCGCGCTGCTGCTGACTCAGAAATACTGGATGCTTTGTTGCAGTCCATGAATCGGGAGCAACATTGCACAATAAAGGGACTCCTATTTCACGAGCAGCCTTGAAATAGCCAATGTGCCCATCATGAATGGGATCAAAACTTCCATCCACCATCGCCACTTTCTGGCGGTAGTTCGCAAGTTGGTCTGTCTGCAACAACATCTCTACACACTGTACTTAGGCAACCTTTTCAAGTTGCCACTTCGAAATGGTGGGCCGGGAAGGATTCGAACCTACGAAGGCAATAACCGGCAGATTTACAGTCTGCTCCCTTTGGCCGCTTGGGTACCGACCCACAGGGGGAACACTCTATCGGCTTGAGTATTGTGTCCCCATGCCTAGTTTTGACGTTGTTTCTGAAGTAGACCGCCAAGAATTAAAGAACGCCATTGACCAAGCTCAACGTGAATTGGCCAATCGTTTTGACTTTAAAAACACCGACTCCTCAATTGAACAAAAGGACTTAGTCCTCACTCTTCGTACTGCAAGTGAAGACCGCCTTCGAGCCCTGAAGCTATTGCTTGAAGAGAAACTCGTGAAGCGCCAGGTTTCATTAAAGGGATTGGACTGGGGAAAAATTGAGCCTGCGTCAGGTGAAAGCGTGCGTCAAATTGTGACGGTGAAAGTAGGTATCAACTCTGACAAGGCTCGTGAAATAAACAAGCTCATCAAAGAAAAGGGTCCCAAGGGTGTTAGTAGCCAGA
>JAURLB010000176.1 GCA_030831445.1 Candidatus Nanopelagicales bacterium
GATGGTGGCGATAAAACTCTTTCGGCTCTCGGCTTACTTCTCGAACAGTCACCAGATTTACTTCGGCAGAAACTCACTATCTGTGGCACTTCCGGTGCTGCGCCTGCCCCTATCTGTTGGAATGGCTCTCCGTTTCAGCCAATCCCAGTTGCCTCCGATGTGAATTCGGATATCGCAATTCAAATCGCGGAGCGAAGTGAGGAATTTCCTGGTGTAACAGCAGAAGTGCAACCGCTTCGAAATCTTGTCTTGCCATTCAGTACATCAATGGCTCACATACTTGGATATTTGGGGCCAGTGAATGATGAAGAACTTAACGCTCGGCAAGGAACTACCCAGGAGTTGCAGCGAACAGATCTCATTGGTCGCGCAGGACTTGAGTCGTACTACGATGCGAGTCTTCGAGGTCAACCAGGAGTTATAACTCTCGCGATCGATCGCGCGATGACAGTAATTGGCGAAGTGCAGCGAACTGATGCAAAGCCCGGTAACTACTTGGTACTGAGTGTTGATAGTGCATTACAAAAAGTTGTAGAAGAACAACTTGAAGCAGCTGTTGCTCGCGCACGTGCTGCTGGCAATGTTGCCGATGGTGCTGCTGCTGTGGTGATGGATGTCACCAATGGGCAAATACTTGCTATGGCATCGCATCCGACCTATGACCTCAATGTTTGGCAAGGTGGGGTGTCAAAGAAGGAATATAAGGCTCTCACATCAAAAGCATCAGGCGCACCACTCATCTCCCGTGCGACGCAAGGTATTTTTGCTCCAGCCTCCACTTTTAAATTATTCACCACCATTGCTGCTGCGAAATCTGGCTTCCCGCTTGGAAATGCATTGTATGCCTGCCCAAGTTTCTTTTCTGTGGGCGATAGAGACATGCGCAACTACGAATCTTCTTCCTACGGTTCTCTTACAATTCGCCGAGCATTGCAAGTCTCTTGTAATACGGTGTACTACAAAATGGCATATGACATGTGGCTGCGTGATGGCGGTAATGAACCGATTGCAAACCCAAAGGATGCAATTGAAAAAACTGCGGTGCAATTTGGTTTTGGAAAAGCGACTGGAATTGATTTACCCTCAGAGTCATCTGGTCGAATTGGTGGTCGCCAATTCAAACTCGATCAATATGCGAAATTCAAGGATGTGTGGTGTTATCGAGCGGAGGCTGGATATCCTGATGTAGCGAAAACAGATCCTGCGCGCGCAACGTATCTCAAAGCGTTAGCAAAAGAGAATTGCGTTGACGGCGATAAATTCCGCGGAGGAGACGCCGCAAACCTTGCCATTGGCCAAGGTGACACAGCCATTACGCCATTGCAACTGGCTGTGGCATACGGTGCATTTGCTAATGGCGGGGACTTACTGAAACCACATCTCGTCAAAGCAATTGTGTCGGCAGATGGAACAAGTGTGCAAGAAATTCCGCGTGAAGTCACCGGCAGAGTGAAGTTCACAAGAGCCATGCAAACGTATATCACCTCAGGTTTGACGGATGTTGTCAGCGGCGGAACTGCCGCCTCCTATTTCGCGGGTTGGCCACAGTCGAAAATTCCAATCGCAGCAAAAACGGGAACTGGACAAGCTGGAACTGAAAAAGACACAACATCATGGATGGCAAGTTTCGCTCCAGCAAACAAACCGAAATATGTTGTTGTGTTTATGGTGTCACAAGGTGGAACGGGTGGATCCATTTCCGGGCCATCAGTTCGGAAAATTTACGAGGCAATTTTTGGCGTTCGAGGTTCGAGCGTGAACCCTAAGTGGTCAGTACTTGCAGGTGGCAAACCATCGAACGTTCTCCCACAAATCAATATTGATGGAAGTGTAAATCCCATTAAGGGTTGGTCCATTGATTCATTTATCATGAACCGCTTTATGGTGAATGGACCATAATGGTTAATATTTTTACGCCGACAAAGAAGCAGCCACTGTTTAAATCTCAAGATTGGATCTTGAATTTTGCCGCGCTTGCGCTCAGCTTTATAGGTGTCCTGTTGGTGTGGGCGGTAACAAAACCTCGACTTGAGATCACAGAAACTTCAACTGAATACTATGTTGTTAGGCACCTGGGCACTTTGATTCTTGGAATTATTCTCGCGCTATTGATTTCACGCTCTCAATACAGTGTGCTTAGGGCTTATGCACCAATTTTGTATTTACTCGGTGTCATCGGACTGATTGTTGTGTTGATTCCTGGTATTGGCACCGAAATAAATGGCATCCGCGCCTGGATTGCGATCCCTGGTGGCTTTACGTTGCAACCCGCTGAACTTGCCAAGCTTGCAATTGTCTTGGGAATGTCGATGATTCTCGCTGAAGCTCAACAACCCGGAATTGAACCCGAGGACAAAGAAGTTGGTTTGGCACTCCTCTTGGCTGCGATACCACTTGGATTGATTTTGTTGCAACCAGATTTGGGAACAGCAATCATTATTGGAGTTATTATCTTGGCAGTTATTGCAATCTCAGCGGCGTCCATGAAGTGGATTTTTGGATTAGTGGCCTCTGCGGTATTCGCAATGTTTGCGTTAGTTGCACTTGGAATCTTGGATGAATATCAGATCAATAGATTGTTGACGTTTATTGATCCTGGCCGCGATCCATTGGTTTCTGGATACAACTTGATTCAAGTGAAGTTAGCAATAGGTAATGGTGGAATGACAGGTTGGGGTTTGTTTGATGGACCACAAACCAACGGTCGATTTATTCCATCGCAACAAACCGACTTCATCTATGCAACCGCCGGTGAGGTATTTGGCTTTGTTGGAGGGGTACTCATCATTGGACTGCTGGGCATCGTGACCTGGCGGGCTTTTGTCATTGCCCGCGATGCGGATCGTTTTGGCAGGTTAGCGGCAACTGGTGTGGCGGCTTGGTTTGGATTTCAAACATTTCAAAATATTGGGATGAATTTAGGAATCATGCCAATCACGGGAGTGCCCTTACCCTTCATCAGTTACGGCGGAACATCCATGTTTGCTGTGTGGATGGCTGTGGGGCTTTTGCAAAATATTCGAGGCAGATCAAGCGATTAGGTCGGATTTCGTCAATCTGTGTGTCATACTTCTCTCTGGTACGTGAGTAGCTGCACCTCGAAATGCTGTGCACCTCACCCCAGAGGATTTAGAACCTGCGGGTTCAGGAAACGGCGCCCAGGGCGCATCGGAAGGATTTGTGATTAGCAATGGCTGATCAACGTAAAAAGAAGGCTCATAAGCCTGCCGGGCAGCAGGATGGTCAACCACCTAAAAAAGCATCGAAGCGCCCCATGAAAAAAGCTCGCGGTGGCAAGAAACATAAGCCTGCCGAGGTCGCAACGGAAGCTGTATCAACACCGGTCGAATCACCTGTCACAAAGCCTGTGCCACTTGCTGCTGTCTTTCAGCCGGTTGATGCGAAAGAAAAGCGAACTCGTAAACGTGAAGTGAAAGCCCCAGTTGTTGTTGAAGAAGCCGTGCCGAGCGACGATGCATCAGAGGACTCTGAGGCGAATCGACGCCGCCGACGTGGAGGACGACGTCGAAAGAAAGGTGAGAGTCAGCAAGGTGAGGCAGTAGAGGCGCTCGAGACAGAAGACAAAACCGATTCTGCATCGACAATGCGTCGTCGAACCCGTAAACGTGGTGAGGATCAAGCGAGCGAAGGTGGAACCACCAGAGTTGATGCCAAGCGTTCACGGCGACGTGACAGCCGACCGCACCAACGCAAACGTCCAGCACTTTTGAGTGAAGCTGAATTTCTAGCAAGACGTGAAAATGTTGAGCGAGTTATGGTGGTGCGTGAAATTCATGATCGAGTTCAGGTTGCTGTTCTTGAAGATGGAATCCTGGTTGAGCATTATGTCAATCGGCAGGGTAGTGGTTCGCTCATCGGAAACATTTACCTTGGTCGTGTGCAAAATGTTTTGCCGAGTATGGAAGCTGCATTCGTTGATATCGGCAAAGGACGAAACGCAGTGCTATATGCCGGCGAAGTGAATTGGGATGCAGCTGGTCTTGAGGGTGAAGAAAAACGCATCGAAATGGCCTTCAAAACAGGTGATCCTGTTTTAGTGCAAGTCACGAAAGATCCAATCGGGCAAAAAGGTGCACGGCTTACAGCGCAGATTTCACTCCCTGGCCGATTCGTCGTTTATGTGCCAGACGGTTCCATGACTGGAATCAGTCGAAAGTTGCCGGAAAAGGAACGCAATCGCTTGAAGACTGCTCTTCGAAGTGTTATCTCAGAAGAATCAGGTGTCATTGTTCGAACTGCTGCCGAAGGCGCATCTGAAGAAGATTTGATTCGTGATGTCAGCCGATTGACCGCACAGTGGCAAGACGTTCTGGAGAAATCAAAAACGGCACAGCCGCCATCGTTGATTTACTCCGAGCCTGATTTGGCCATCAAGATTGTGCGTGACATTTTTAACGAAGATTTCAAAGAACTGATAATTAGTGGAAACCATATCTGGGAAATCATTGAAGACTATGTGAAATTTGTTGCTCCAGATTTGCAAGAACGATTACACAAGTGGACAGACTCTAAAGACATATTTACGCATCATCGAATTGATGAACAACTCGCAAAGGCACTTGATCGTAAAGTGTGGCTGCCTTCGGGAGGCTCGCTGGTCATCGACAGAACTGAAGCAATGACTGTGGTCGATGTCAACACAGGAAAGTTCATTGGTGAAGGTGGCAACTTAGAACAGACTGTTACACGAAACAATCTTGAAGCAGCTGAAGAAATCGTGCGTCAATTGCGACTGCGAGACATCGGCGGAATTATCGTGATTGACTTTATTGATATGGTGCTTGAATCCAACCGAGACACAGTGTTGCGACGCCTCATTGAATGCCTCGGTCGGGATCGAACGAAACACCAAGTTGCTGAAGTCACCTCGCTCGGGCTCGTGCAGATGACCAGAAAACGCATCGGCCAGGGGCTCTTGGAGACGTTCAGCGAGCCCTGTGAGCACTGCAACGCTCGCGGCGTCAAGGTGCATTTGGATGTCAGTCAGGCCAAAACTGTGCTTGAACCTGAGGTGCATGACTCAGTTTGACCCTCTGAGGGCGCATGCGTACCCTTAGCCCCTGCATGAAATTCCCTCAGCAACGAAATGAAGGAGACTCGCGGTGTACGCGATTGTGAAAGCTGGCGGTCGCCAGGAGAAAGTCCAAGAAGGCGACATCATTGAACTTGACCGAGTTCAAGCTGAAATTGGTCAATCAATTGACTTGGCAGTTGTCCTACTCGTGAACAACGGCTCCGTTACGGCAGATGGCTTGGATAAAGCGAGTGTCAAAGCTGAGTTGCTTGAGCATTTCCGTGGCCCAAAGATTGACATCCTTCGATACAAGAACAAAACTGGCTATCGTCGCCGTCAGGGACATCGCTCAGAACTTTCACGCGTCAAGATTACGAAAATAACGGCAGGTAAATAAGTATGGCAACCAAAAAAGGTGCCTCGAGCACCAAAAACGGTCGTGACTCAAATGCTCAGCGTTTGGGTGTGAAGCGCTTTGCTGGGCAAGTTGTGAACGCTGGTGAAATTTTGATTCGTCAACGTGGAACACATTTCCATCCTGGCAACAATGTTGGAAAAGGAAAAGATGACACCCTCTTTGCGTTAGAGGCTGGTGTGGTCGAGTTTGGAACTCATCGTGGCCGTCGCGTTGTTAATGTGGTTTCAGCGTAAGGTTTAAAAAATTCAACGGAGCGGGTCCTCTGGATTCGCTCCGTTATGTTTTGGAGGGTATCAATGACAACATTTGTTGATCGGGTAACTCCCAAAGTCAGTGGTGGCCGCGGTGGAAACGGTTGCGCTTCAGTGCACCGAGAAAAATTTAAGCCACTTGGTGGCCCTGATGGTGGCAATGGTGGTAACGGTGGCGATGTAGTCGTTATCGCAGATACAGATGTCACAACGTTACTTGAGTTTCACCATTCGCCTCATCGAAAAGCCACAAACGGCGCAGCGGGTCACGGTGGGCATAAGAATGGAGCGAATGGTCCAGATATAGTCCTAAAGGTTCCCATCGGAACGCTCATCTTGGATGATCAGGGTGAAGAGCTTGCTGATCTCGTTCGTGCTGGTGACACTTTCACGCTAGCAGCCGGAGGTCGTGGCGGCTTGGGAAACGCAGCGCTTGCCTCAAGTAAACGTCGCGCTCCTGGCTTTGCACTTCTCGGCGAAGAAGGCGAAGCGAAAAGTGTTGTTTTCGAATTAAAGACGCTTGCTGATGTTGGTCTTGTTGGATTCCCTAGTGCTGGAAAGTCATCACTCATCTCCGTGATTTCTCAAGCCCGTCCAAAAGTTGCCGACTACCCATTCACCACACTTGTTCCAAATCTTGGTGTGGTGAAAGTGGATGATGTCGTTTTTACTGTAGCGGATGTTCCTGGATTGATTCCGGGTGCAAGCGAAGGAAAAGGTTTAGGTCTGGAGTTTTTACGTCACATTGAACGGTGTTCAGTGTTGGTTCATGTCGTTGATTGTGCGACGTTGGAATCTGGCAGAGATCCTGTCTCTGACATTGAAACGATCGAATATGAACTTGAACGCTACGGTGGACTTGATGATAAGCCTCGTGTTGTAGCGCTGAACAAAATCGATATACCCGAGGCACTTGATCTTGCCGAAATGACACGAGTCGAATTAGAGAGTCGTGGTTACAAAGTCTTTAGCATTTCAACTGTATCGCGCATTGGGTTAACTTCACTGTTGTATGAATTGGCTGAACTTGTGAAACAGACTCGAAAAGAAGGGGCGTCATTGATTTCGCCACGCATCATTCTTCGACCAAAGCCTGTAGATGATGACACGTTCACCATTCGGAAATTTGAAGACTTCTGGCAGGTATTAGGTAAGCAGCCTGAGCGCTGGGTTGCTCAAACAGACTTCACCAACGACGAGGCAGTTGGATATCTTGCAGATCGACTTGCTCGACTTGGGATTGAAGCGAGCCTTTTGAAACTTGGCGCAGAGCCGGGCGATACGGTTGTTATCGGGAAAGAAGAGGGCGGAGTCATATTCGATTTCCAGCCCGAAATTAGTGCAGGTGAGGCGCACGCATTTGGTCGCAGGGGGCAAGATGTTCGGCTTGAACCGGGCGGTCGAAGAACTCGCGACTCTGTTGAAGATGAAGATGAAAGTGAAGTCCTCTAAACTTGTGGCGAAGGAGTGACATATGAGAGTTTGGTTATTTGAGGCTGCTGCCCACGCAAATGAAATTCCAGGTGAGCCTTTGTGGTACGGCCTAGCTGGCCTCTTGGGCCTCTTGGCTCTGCTCTACATCGTTACTCGATTCAATCCGAATCGGTAATGATTCTTCATCTCTTTGGCGGAAGTTTCGATCCACCACATTACGGTCACCTTGCAGTGGCAAAATATTTTTCTGCGATATCCGACCTTGTACTCATCAGTCCGCTGTATGCATCGAACGATAAAACGCCGATAGCGCCCTCAGATCTTCGGGTGCAAATGTGCGAATTGGCGTTTGGGGGACTAGGTAATGTGCAGGTCACCTCAATTGACATCGAACGACAATCAACCACATACACCATTGATACTGTTTTTGATATTCAGATGGCATACCCGGAAGCTGAGATTCACGTGGTAGTTGGTTCAGATGCCCTGAAGTCACTTCCCACGTGGAAGGACATTTCTGAATTAGCATCGAGAGTCATATTTGATGTTGTTATGCGCAAAGGATTTACTCCTCCAGTTCAAAGCGGGATTCACTTCACTCTTCATGAACTCGCTACTCCCGACGTGTCTTCTAGCGCTATACGAGATTTGATCCATCGCTCGTCTGCTGAGAATTCTGAATTAGAGGCATTGACCACCTTGGAAGTGCGAGAATTCATCAGGAAGAATCGGCTCTATCACCCATGAGTTTTTCTTTTCAGAAGTTCTTGTCATTTCTTGGAGTCTGCATACTCGTTGCAATCGTTGTCTCGGCACTCACCTATCGCGCAACAGAAACCAGTTCACAGGTGGATTTAGATTTCCCCGACACGCTTGTGTTGCAAATGAGAGATGAAACGAAAACTTCTACTTTAACTCTCGTGATAACACAGGCAGGTAAGGTGTGGTTTGAAATACCTTCAGATCTTGTGATTGTCGACGCTCCAATTCGACGTACAGCAGCAGACCTTGCAGGTGGAATATTGACAGATGCCGTTCGCAGTAATTTCAGCACACTTCTGCAACATGATGAGGTGGATGTTTGGCAGTTGGACGCTAATGCGCTTGCTGCACTTGTTGAGGTAGTTGATGGCTATGAACTCGATGGTCGAACACTTGATGGCAATGAAACCATCGCTGAGTTGAGAATCGGCGAGCCGGGAGACGCGGCACGATTTGCGAAAATGTGGCGATACGTAGCAGCAAACCTCGACGCTGGTCAGTTGACAGAAGTTCTTGCCAATTTGGGTTCTACGTCAAGATCGAATAGGTCGATTGAGGATTTGGTCAGTTACTTTGGTTCCATGCAAGCAACGTTTCAATCGAATTCAATAAGCCGTCGTGAGGTCAAGTGCATTGAAGGAAGCGTAAATGGGAGAATAGGTCTCTATTTAAAAGAGAAGTCAAGAATTGCAATACTACGCTCAATTGAAGAAGGTAGACCGTGACTCCAACACCGAAAGCA
>JAURLB010000177.1 GCA_030831445.1 Candidatus Nanopelagicales bacterium
CAAGTTATTGAGCCTAGTCTCTTTGATGTCTTTAACCAGACAAAGAAGATCAACTACATTGTCAGGTATCAGTTGAAGCAACGAGGCGGTTCTGACTCAGAAATAGTTGATGATTTTCTGAGCTTCATCAATCTTGATAAGTCAATTTTGGATGCACGACTTAGTGAAATTTCGAACTTTGAGAAAATCAAGCTACAACTTCTTGTTGCGATGTTGACGCAAGTTAGATTCATGATTCTTGAAGAACTCGAAGTACACCTTGATGACGCCGAGTTAGATGAAGTGTTGAATATTCTTCGACAGTATCAAGTGAATAGTGGAGCATGCTGTTTGTTCGCTACGACAGATTTTTCTTGGGGCATTGATAATTGTGACTCCATCGGGCTCATCCAATCTGGATTACTTCTTGAGAGTGGCTCAACTATCGAAATTGACAGAAGAGCATCCCATCCGCTGACGCTTGCCGTAAAGCAGAATCAATTTCCGAAATCCTCCTCACCGCTTGGTTGTCCATATGCAATTGATTGTCGAGCAAAAGTGAGAGTTTCCGAGAATCTCTGCACCACAACCTTGCCAGTTTCAGTTTCGCTTACCGATACGCATATGGTGCGTTGTCATCTCAGCGCAGAAGAACGTTCCGCGTATCACAGCGAGGTGAATAATGACAATCGTTAAGTAC
Source organism: Candidatus Nanopelagicales bacterium (assembly GCA_030831445.1). GTDB lineage: Bacteria > Actinomycetota > Actinomycetes > S36-B12 > UBA5976 > JAFMIT01. Next base: position 680 of record JAURLB010000177.1, read on the forward strand.
GATAAGTATGAATGTAATTTTGACGCTGATACCCAACAAATCTCAGCAGTCATTGGATCGAAGAAATTACAAACTGTCTTTCTTGATCTAGTGAATGACCACGAAAATTACTTTCCTTCACAATCTATCGGAGCACTCTCTTGCGAGTCCTCGGAGATTGCATCACTCACGCTTGGCGATTTGATTAGTCGGCAATTCAAATTTCATAAAAAAGTAAGTCGAAAGCGAAGCATGCTTGCAGTCGCAGAAATTCTCCAGTTTTTAGGTTCTGGCAACATTGAGGATCTCAAGATTGGCAATCTTGATGAACTACAACTGGCGAATGCTCGTTTAGCCCGCGCTATTGCCTTGCGCCCCGATGTTGTGTTGTCATGGAACTACCTGTCCACTATGAGTGCTCCGGTGAGAGCATTGATCGCATCGAACATCCGAAACGTTCACAGTGAATTTGGAATTGGGTTCCTTCTCTTTGAGCAACGGCGCGATGTTGTCAAGAACCTAGCCGAAGCACAGTTCGATTTTCATCCAGCCAGAGTTCAACTTGAACGAACTCTTGTGCATGTCGAGCCACCAACGTTGCCGAGCGTGAAATCATCACCAGACGAAATCTCAGGGTTAGATTTTGTTAGTAGCTAAATGATCCTGAAAAAATTGAAGCATGAGCACCATCAAATTTTTGGTGATGTCTTCCTGTGGAGTCATATGTGAGACACCTGCAAGCGGCAAAAAGTTATGAGCTTTGCCATGTGCCAGGAGTGCGCGCGACAGTTGCAGTGAATGTGCAGCCAACACATTGTCGTCGGCCAGACCATGAACCAGTGTGAGTGGACGCGATAGTTTGTGAGCTCGTTCAATCAATGAGTTTTCTACGTACACATCTGGATACGTGTCAGGATGGGAAAGATAGCGTTCGGTATAGGCGGTGTCATAGAGCTTCCAATCTGTCACAGGTGCGCCAGCCCAAGCCGCTTTGTAAACATCGGGTCGATCGAGTACTGCGAGAGCGGAGAGATAACCTCCAAATGACCACCCTGCAATCCCAACGCGCGTTGCATCAACTCTGTCGCTGAAGCGTTCACAGATTTCTTGAAGTGCATTCACTTGATCATTCAAAATGACGTTTGAAAAATCGTGGAAGACTTCACGCTCCCAAGCGGGACCCTTACCTGGAGTGCCAGCATTGTCGATTACCACGACGCAGAATCCCTGGTTTGCGAGCCATTGGTCATCATAAAAAGTTTGTCGCGCTGCAACTACCTCGCTGTGATGCGGTCCGCCGTAAATATTAACCAGTATTGGAAGCGGGCCTGCCGTAACGGAATGCTCGGGCCAAAGAATTGCAACTGGCAGAGCTCGAGAGGTCACTTCGTGAAATTCTACTTTGACTTGGAGTTCTGCAACGAGTGCGTTACTGGCTACTTCATACACGGTGTCGCCAGCTCGTTTCACCAAAAACCGAGGTGAACTATCAGCGGTTGATTGAGCAATGAGTGAATACTCACCGTCAATTACTCCAGATGCATAGCCATCACGATCACTGAGTGCTACGAGTTCACTGGTCTTCTGAAAAATTACAAGGTTCCAAGGTTTTGTGTAGGCGGAGAATGTGACCCCTTCATTTGTAACTGCCAGGATATCTTGAATATGTCCATCATCAAATTCAATTTTTTGGCCATCAATAAAGACTTCACGCTTAGCACTCACCTTTGAAGTGACGACAACATCGGCAAGGCAGAGCTGTGGCATACCGTTACCGCAATCAATCCAGGCTGAGTCTTCTTCAGTGTGAACGCACACTGGATTCCCTTCGACTATCTTGAAGAGTTCAAGTCGTTGCTGGGTTCGGTTTAACGTTGTGAACCAGCCGGATTTTGCACTGAACCCAACACTTGGGAGGTATGGAATCTCTTGGGTTGACTTCCACACCGACTTGACTGCTTTGGTGTGAAGATCAAGTAAGAGAAGTTCAAGATCAGCGTTGTTTGTTCCGGCTTGCGGGTATCGGTGCAACCTCGCAGGGAGTTCAGGACTTGTCGGATCGGATATCCAACGGTTCGCTACAGGTGATTCATCTGTTTTTTGCACCAACAGCGAGTTGCCATCGGGACTCCACCAGTGTCCGCGAAATCTTGATAACTCTTCGCTGGCTATGAAGTCTGCAAGCCCAAAAAATTCTGTTTCGCTCTGTGAAGGTAGTTTCGCTATTTCATTTCCTGCTACGTCAGACACCACAAAGTCCTGGCCACTTGTAAAAGCGACAAACTCACCCTTTGGATCAAGTTGTGGATCAACTACGGCACTCCATTGACCTAACTGTCTGACTTTCCCTGATTGCCAAATGAAAAGTGCGCCGGAAAGTGCAAAGACAAAAATACTGAGATCCTTATTCGCGGAGAATTGAGTAATTCCCGATCCCGCTTCACGTAACCGTTCGCGCCGGGCTTTTTCTTTCTCGGACATTGCCGCGTCATCGAAAACCAAGGCTTCGGTGTCAATCAATAAAGTTTCTTCAGGCACGGCATCAAGGTGTGACACTATCCAGAGATCAAGTTTTGAACTGTAACCATCTTTCGATCGAAGAAATGCAAGCGAATGTGCTTGGGCAGAAAGTTTGAAGTTGCGTGGAGCGCCACGACGGAATTTGCCAGTTTGGGCTGCGAGAAGTGGATAGTCAATTTCACTCATAAGGGTATCTTGCCAAAGTGCGTATTACGCTTCGTCACATGGCTAAAAGTATTCTTTTCACCCACGCACACCCAGACGATGAGACAATCAATAATGGCTTAACGATGGCTCTCTATGCAGATCGTGGATTTGATGTCCACCTAGTGACGTGCACCGCCGGCGAAGAAGGCGAAATCTTGGTGCCAGAACTTGGGCACTTATCAGCAAATAACGAAGATGGATTGGGTGAAGTAAGAAAAGTGGAATTAGCCAATGCGCTGCAGGAGCTTGGGAAAATCACGCATCACTACTTGGGCGGATTTGGCAAATACAGAGATAGCGGCATGATGGGAATGCCGTCGAATCAAAACTCAAACACGTTCTGGCAGGCGGATTTACTAGATGCCACCCGTGAACTCGTAGCGATTATTCGGTCCGTTCGTCCTGAAGTGTTAGTCACCTATGACGAATTTGGTGGCTATGGACACCCTGATCACATACAAACTCATCGAGTGTCAATGTATGCGGCGCAACTTGCAAGTGTTGAAGGATTTTTACCAGCTGCCGGTGAACCTTGGAGCATCAAGAAAATTTATTGGAATGCCATTCCGAGAAACTTGATGCTAGAAGCAATGACTACTTTGGCTGAACGTGGAATTAAATCATCTTTCTTGGATGACATGCCAGGTGATGCCCCATTCTTGACTGATGATTCGCTGATTTCTGCTCGCATATTTGCACCTGAGTTCAATGATCGAAAACTACGAGCGCTAGCTCATCACAAAACCCAAATTGATTTGCAAGGTGAGTTTTTCACAACGATGCAGATGCTTGGTGAGGAACTCAATGCCAGCGAGTACTACCGCCTGGTGTTCCCAATCTCAACTAAGAGTCAAACTGATCTTGAATCGGACCTATTCGCCGGTCTGTAATCTCTTTGAAATAGTGGGGCCTTCGGCAGAGTCTTTTACTTCAAAACCACTCGCTTCTATCTCTGCTCGTATCTCATCACTCTGACTCCAATCTTTTGAGGCCCGAGCGATTTCACGTTTTGCTACAAGTTGTAACACGAATTCAGGCACTTCAAGTGAAGTTGAACGCATAAGGTCGAGTCCAAGTAAAGCGTCTGCCCATTGAAGTAGTGCGGCAAAGTCATCTAAAGGTAAGGACTTCTCAGCTTCGAAGATGGTTGCTAGAACTTGCGGTGTATCCAAGTCGCGTAACCACAAATCAGTAATTGCATCTCTCAACGTATGTGAAAGAACCCCGAGGCTACTTGCCTGCACTTTGCTTCGCCATCGTTGAATGTGTGCATCGGCACTTTTTATCGCCTGCCATGACAAGTCCATTTGACTTCGGTACCGCACTTGCATGAACGCAAGTCGAAGGGCGAGGGGATCAAAACCTTTTTCAATGACATCGTGAATGAGAACAACATTGCCAGTGGACTTTGCCATCTTTCTACCTTCAAAAAGGAGGTGTTCTGCATGAACCCAATGTTTCACCACATCAGTGCCTGAAAATGCATTGCTTTGAGCCCGCTCATTTTCATGATGCGGAAATCGTAGGTCGATTCCACCGGTATGAAGGTCAATGGAAGTACCC
>JAURLB010000178.1 GCA_030831445.1 Candidatus Nanopelagicales bacterium
CCGCTCACTGCAAGTTACTTTGCTGATCTCACGCGACTTGCTGGAATTCCCGATGGTGTATTCAATGTTGTGTTTGGTTATGGTACCGAAGCCGGTGCTGCACTCACAGCACATCCTGACATTGCACGTATTTCATTTACCGGCTCAGTTCCAACTGCAAAAACAATTATGAAAGCAGCCAGCGACAATCTCACACCAGTAAGTTTTGAACTAGGCGGGAAAAGTCCATTTATTGTTCTTGAAGATGCCGATATTGATTTAGCTATCGAGCTCGCGATTGAACAATACGACAATGCAGGACAGGTGTGTTTGTCTGGCACTCGATTACTCGTCCACAAAAACATTGCAGAAGAATTTGAAGCCGCATTCAAAGTGAAAGCAAGCCAAATTCGTCAAGGTGACCCACGTGTTGAGGAAACCCAAATTGGTCCGCAGATTCATCCAAAACATCTTGAACGCATTGAAGGATTTGTCAATCGTGCAAAGAGTGAAGGTGCAAATATCGCATTTGGTGGCGGCCGAAACGAATCACTCGGCGGACTCTATTTTTCACCAACTCTCGTGGTTGAACCAGATCCTCAGAGTGAGATAGTGACAGAGGAAATCTTTGGTCCAGTCCTCTGCCTTCAAACGTTCAGTACGGACGAGGAAGTACTTGAAATGGCTAACAGCACAGAGTTTGGCCTTGCAGCAGTCGTGGTCTCGGGAAATCGTCAACATGCAGACAAGGTGTGTAAGAACCTAGTGGCCGGCACAATCTGGGTGAACTGCTTCTTTGTTCGAGACCTACGCGCACCATTTGGTGGTTCCAAAAAATCAGGAATTGGACGAGATGGTGGCACGTGGTCATTTGATTTTTATGCCGATGTAAAAAACACGGTAGTTTCACCAAATGGTTGGAAGGAGTAATAATGGGCGAAGTTGTAGGTGCTGCATTACTAGCACATGTCCCAACAATTATGTTGCCAGAAGCTGTCCGCAAGGACTTGAACGAGGGCAAGGAAATCAGTCTTGTACCAGGGCTGAAAAAACTTCGCAAAGAAGTCTTTGATGTGCTCGATTACGACACAGTCGTTGTGCTCGATAGTCACTGGGCCACAACTGTGGAGTTTGTTATCACTTCAGCCGCAGAGCGTTCAGGTCTTTTCACTTCGGAAGAACTACCGCGTGGCATGACACAAGTTCCCTACGCAATTAAGGGTGATCCCGAACTTGCAAATGCAGTTGCAAAATATGATCAGAAGAACGGTACATGGATCACTCCAATTGCCGATCCGCATCTACCAATCTTTTACGCAACTGTGAATCTCTGGCATTACTTGGGACGTGGTCTTGATGACAAACGCTGGATCAGTATGTCGGTATGTCAGACTGGAACGCCAGAAGATTTTCTTCGCGCAGGCCGCGCACTAGGTGAAGCAATCCGAGATACCGATCGCAAAGTTATTGTGATTGCATCAGGTGCGCTCTCTCACACATTCCATAAACTTCGAGACTTAAGAAAACATGAAGCAAGTGACCCAATCCATATCTATAGTCCTGAGGCCTACGCCTATGACTTAAAGGTTCTGGAATGGATGCAAGCGGGCAATCACGCTGCAATTCTTGAGGACTTTGATACCTTCAGAAAATATAAGCCAGAGGCAGGGTTCTTCCATTATCTCGCAATGGCAGGCGCACTTGGTGAGGAAGCAAACACATCAAAAGGTATTCTTTACAGCGAATACGAAAACTCTGTTGGTACTGGGCAAGTGCACGTGTATTTCCCGAAGCCAGCAGAAGGTTTTGCTCGACCAAAAGATTTGGTACTAAGCCGTGACTGAGATTCGTCGGATTCTGGTTGATGGTTCACCGCTTGCGGTCATTCGAGATGGTGAAGAGCTTGTTGCGGACGATGGAAGACGGTTTAACATCAGTGAAGTCGAACATCTAGCACCATGTGTTCCGACAAAAATCATTGCAGTGCACCTCAACTACGACTCTCGTACGCAAGAGTTCATGACCAAATTACCTCAAGCCCCCACCTACTTTCACAAGCCAATCACAGCACTCAATTCACCTCTTGGAAAAATCGTTCGACCAGATCGCTGCAAGTGGTTGAACTATGAAGGTGAGATTGTGATTGTGATTGGTAAAACCTGCAAAAATGTGTCAATTGAAGAAGCAGGTGACTACATTCTCGGTTACACCGTCGGTAATGACTATGGCTTACATGATTTTCGCGATACAGATGCAGGTTCAATGCTCAGAGTGAAAGGTGCAGATTCACTTGCACCAATCGGCCCTGGAATTGTGACCGATTGGGATTTTCGAAACAAAATTATCCGCACCTATGTCAATGGTGTTGTAAAGCAAGAAGACAACACCGACAACATGGAATGGAATATGCATTACTTGGTTGCTGACATTGCGCGCACCATCACATTAGTTCCAGGTGACATCATTTTCTCAGGAACTCCTGCAAATTCACGTCCAGTATTCCCAGGTGACATAGTGGAAGTTGAAGTTGAGGGACTTGGACGACTCGCAAATGAAATTGTCACAGGTCCGGCAATTAGGCCAGAAGTTGGAGCACAACCCACTGAAAGTGAAGAAGTCATCTCCACAGCACTAGGTGGTGACTGGGAGTTTCGCGGGATTAGAACTCCATCGAAAGATTTGTATCCATCAATGATTGAGGAGAAGGAATGATTAAAGTCATCGTCGATATGGATAAGTGCCAGCACTATGGGCAATGTGTGTATGAGGCACCAAACATCTTTAAACTGAATGAAGAAGACAAGCTCGAATATCTTGCGACGGCAGATGACAGTGAGCTTGGCAATATTCAGGCGGCAGTAGACATCTGCCCGATGCAAGCCATTCAACTCATCAAGGAGTAAAAACTTGTCTCACGTGCTGATTGTTGGAGCGTCAATGGGTGGGCTTCGAACCGCCGAATCGCTACGACGCACGGGATTCGAAGGAGAAATTACACTGCTTGGCGCAGAGTCGGAGTTTCCGTATAACCGTCCGCCGTTATCAAAAGAGTATTTACTGAACCCTGAAACCAAAATTCATTTCAATCTCAATCATGACACACTTCAAAGTGAATTTGTGCTTGGAGATGCAGCGGTACGAGCAAATCTCAAGGAACAAACAGTTAGTACTGAACAAGGTAAGACTTTTACGTTTGACTATCTCGTTGCGGCGACGGGACTTCGCTCGCGATCATTGAAGTTTGAAAACAATCTGCTCACGAAGCGTTTCTCACTTCGAACGATGAGTGATACTGAGAAGCTTCGAACTGCAATTTCAAGTGGTATGAAAGTTGCCATTCTTGGTGCAGGTTTTATTGGGTGTGAACTGGCGGCAACACTCACAAAACTTGGGTGCTCTGTCCACGTTATTGCACCAGAAGCAATACCGCTCGCTCTTGCTCTTGGTGAGGACTTCGCTCGTGTGATTCAACGAAACCATGAAGCGCAAGGTGTCACTTTCCATATGAACACGAGTGTGAAAGACCTGATTGGCGAAGATGACATTCGAGGTGTCCTGCTTGGGGATGGCACAACCATTGATTGCGACATTTTGATTGAGGCAGTTGGATCCTTGACGAATGTTGAATGGTTAGCAGATAACAACCTAGATCTATCCAACGGGCTCTTACTCGACCACGCTCTACATGCTGTGACACCAGAAGGCTCACTTACTCATGTCTATGGCGTTGGTGATATCGCTCGATTCCCTTATGCGCACAGACAATTACCGGCACGAAGAATTGAACACTGGAATATTCCGATAGAAATGGCAAAACGCGTCGCGAAAGACATCTGTTTCCAAGAAGGATTGGACGTTGCTGACTACAGCCCAACTGAAGTATTTCGCCCACTGGCTTCATTCTGGAGTGACCAATTCGATATGCACATCTTGTCCTACGGTGAACTTCACCTTGCGACTTCGACAAAATTACTTGATGGTGACTTTGATGGTGAATTCGTGGTTGGGTACTATCGGGATGATGAATTAGTCGGCGTAGCCGGACTTGGTATGCGGGGAGTTCTCAACACGTACCGAGCAGAGATTTCGATTTAGGAGGAGCAGAGATGAGTTCATTCTTTGATTTAGACATCAATTTCGAAGATGAGGACAATCCGAACCTCAACGTCAATGCGATACCTGCAGAAGATTTACTGAAGGCAATCGAAAGTTTGCCCGCGTCCCTCAAAGAAGTAGCAATGGGAATCTTGTATGAAAAGCGAAGTTTTTCTGACGTTTCACAAGCACTAGGAATTCGTCAATCTGAATTAGTTACGAGATTGCATAGAGCTCAACTTGCAATCGGAATGTTCCTGATGCAGAAATGAATCCGTTAGGTATTGGCACCGATCGCGCACAAGTCTTGAAAGCCGTCACCGATCAAATTCTTGCAGTCTGGTCAAGTTTTGATGCACCGCGTGATGACGAACCGGAAATCTCGGCAGACCTCTATTCCTGGCTGAGCGCCAAATTACCTGTGACCAGCACTGATGCAGAGCAGGTTATCCAACAAGCATTTGAAATCATGGACGCATCGACAGCGCAATCCCGCCCTCGGTTCTTTGCTTATATTGGATCAAGCGGACTTGAAA
>JAURLB010000179.1 GCA_030831445.1 Candidatus Nanopelagicales bacterium
ATTGACTTCTTTCCTTCTTCTATAGGTTTCCCTCGGTAAATACTGTTTAGAGATACCGATTCAATGAGGTCAGTGTCAAAAGTTTCTGCAAGCCTTAAGAGATCGCCTGCTGTTACTGTTTCTTCAACGATAAGCGAGACATCAATTTCAATAAATGGCATGTTACTTTGACGCTTTACCTGTACGACACGTGCACCCTCAATGAGGGCATCAAAATCTAGTTCAAATGCCACGATGCGCTGTGTTGTAGCGAGAGATTTACTAACAACAGGGTGTAGTTCGCCAACAAAACCTATAACTTTTTCGTTCTTAATTATCGCCGCACTGCGGCCAGGGTGCCATGGCTCCCATTCTTGTTGGAGAAATGCGATGTCCACCCCAAGAATGGTCCCAAGATTCTTCACAAGTGACACAACCGATTTCCAAGTCCACTCAGTCTCACTCCCAGATTCCCCAACTCTCGAGCCCGTAGCTACGGCCGCCAGATAACGCGGTTGGTTTCCAACAGAAGCAAAAAGTTTCTCAATTTCTGCGACACTTGGTTTTCTTTCGATACTAAAAATTGGCGCACTGGAAATTTCACCGAAAAACACAGTTCCAAATTCAAAAATTGGGACATTCAAGTTGCCACGGCCAAAATTTCGTTCAACAGTGCTCAAAAGTCCGGGTAAGAGTGATGTGCGAAGACCGCTCTGCTCGGCGTTCAAGGGATTAGCAATTTCTATAAGGTTTCTTCTCGAATCAGATTGCGAGATACCTAGCCGATCAAAATCTGAATCGCCAATGAACGGATAATTCAAAACTTCAACAAGTCCTTGTTGGGCAAGATAATTCAGAGCTCGACGACGTTGCTCAAGTGGAAGATTTCGACCACCAAATGCCGCTGGAGGTTGATTAATCCCAATCCGTTGATACCCATAAAAACGAGCTACTTCTTCAGCAAAGTCGTTTTCGCTGACTAAGTCAGGACGCCAACTGGGAGTACTGACTTGGAATTTGTCTTTTTGTGTCGTCACCTTGCAACCAACGCCTTGAAGTGCCGTTTCAATTTCAGCGTCACTGTATTCACTACCAATGATTCGATAGGCAAAATTCTTTTGAAGCGAGACTTCATGTATCACTTTGGATGTGTTTACTTCAACGGCACCAATTTCCGTTGCGCCGGAAATTTCAGATATCAATTGGCTGGCTCTCGCAGAAGCGATTGGTGCAAGTTCGGGATCAACCCCGCGTTCAAACCGACGAGATGCTTCCGACCCTAATTTATGCCGACGAGATGTGGTAGCAACTCGGTGCGGGAAAAAATGTGCTGCTTCCAATGCAATTCGCCTGGTGGAATCGGATATTTCAGTGCTCGCACCTCCCATAGTCCCTGCCAAACCAATAGGGCCAGAATCATCTGCAATGACAATATCATTCGGATGAAGATCACGTTCAACATTGTCGAGAGTTATGAGTTTGGTATCTTGAAATGCGGAGCGAACATGAATAGACCCAGACAATTTATCTACATCAAATGCATGTAAGGGCTGTCCAAGTTCCAACATCACATAATTCGTCACATCGACTGCGAGCGAAATTGGTCGCATTCCACAAAGTTGAATCCTTCGCTGCATCCAGTACGGCGTTGGAGTATTGGGTTGATATCCCTCTATAGTTCGAATAACAATTCGATCTGCCGCATTTTCATCGTCAATTGATACTGAAATACTTTGTTTATTCTGTTGGAGTACCGAAGATATTTGGCTCACTGGATCTATCCAAGCCCATGAAGTGGCCGAGGATATCTCTCGCCCGATTCCTCGCAATGACATTGCATAGCCACGATCCGGCAACACGGAAATGTCAATAACGTCATCTGCGACTTGTAATAACTCAAGCGCGTCTGCGCCCAATGGTGCATCAAGCCCAAGTAAGGCGAGTCGAATAATTCCATCGTGATCATCACCTAGGCCTAATTCTCGAGCGCTACAAATCATTCCATCCGAAGTGTGACCGTACGTTGCTCTCGCAGAAATCGAGAAGTTTCCAGGAAGTGTTGCTCCAGGAAGTGCTACAACAACCAAATCTCCTTCTATGAAGTTATGTGCTCCACATACAATGCCTCGAACTTGAGTGCCATCATCTACTTGACACCACCTAATTGTTTTTCCATTTGATTGTGGTTCATCAATAAAACTCACTATCTTTCCTACAACAACTGGGCCAGTGATATCGCGACCAAGATACTCGATGCTTTCAACTTCAAAACCAAGATCTGTTAATAGCTGCCCAACATCCTCCGCCGTAATGTGTTGTGGGATTTCAACTTCGGATTTCAACCATGAGAGTGGAAATTTCATAGAGGATCCACCCCAAATTGCCTCGAGAAACGTATGTCACCTTCGACGATGTCGCGCATATCAGTAATGGTGTGACGAAACATAGCGGTACGTTCTAGTCCAACTCCAAATGCGAAGCCTGAATATTCTTCGGGATCAATTCCACAAGCAAGAAGCACTGCGGGATTTACCATTCCGCAACCACCCCACTCAATCCATCGAGCGCCACCTTTGGCATCTTCGAACCATAAATCGAGTTCGGCACTAGGTTCTGTAAACGGAAAATACGAAGGACGTAAACGAGTTTTGGCATGTGGACCGAACAGTGCTTGCGCGAAGTGATCCAATGTGCCGCGCAAGTCCGCCATTGTTAAGCCCTTATCAACAGCTAATGCCTCAACCTGATGAAACACGGGGGTGTGCGTTGCATCGAGTTCGTCGGTACGGAAAACTCTTCCTGGAACTCCAACATAAATCGGTGGCGTACTTGAGAGCATCACGCGTGCCTGGACTGGAGATGTATGTGTCCGCAATACGAGATGTGAGTTTTCATCGCCGATGTAGAAAGTATCTTGCATGGAACGAGCGGGGTGATTGTCTGGAATATTTAGGGCATCAAAATTGAGCCACTCAGCCTCAAGTTCAGGCCCTTCCTTTATCTCCCAGCCCATTGCTGTAAATACATCCGCAACTCGCTCACTAATCATGCTAATTGGATGTCGAGCGCCAGCGAGTGGAGAAAATAGGGCTTCCGTAATATCGACGCGTTCAGTTTCTAATGCTTGATTTAACGCAATTCGATCTAAAACCTTTTCCCGTTCATCAAATGCCTGATTGATAATCTGACGTGCTTTACCAATTCGCGCGCCTACCTCTGCCTTGTGCTCTGCGGAAAGAGTGCCAATCTGCCTATTGGCCAGAGCAATAGCGGACTTGTCTCCAACATGGCGAAGTTTGACTTCTTTCAATTCTTCGAGATTGCTAGCTTTTGCAATTTCATCAAGTGCGCTTTTTGTCGTCGCATCAATAGCTGCTGCTTGAAGCTCGTTTGGTAGTGCGCTCACAATCTCCTCCTCTGCGAATTCTAAGCGCTATCGCTCATGATATAGCTGTGATACGCACAAATACCTGCAACAACTGCAGCATTCAAACTTTCTGCAACATCACTCATTTCAACCCGAATCTGAACCTGCGATTTGGCGAGCATGGGTTCAGAAATTCCATGGCTCTCATTTCCAATCACCCACGCATGTGGTTGCGATAGCGTATTTGAGAGGCTCAATTCCTGAAGAGATGTCGAGCCATCCATGACTGTTGCAAGCATTGGGATACTCGGAAGGTCGCTCAATGATTCAACTTCAATGATTGGAACTCTAAATGCGTAACCAGCACAACTTCGAAGCACTTTGCCAGACCATGGATCTGCAGAATTCGGTAAAAGGTAAACGGCATCAAATCCAAATGCGTGAGCACTTCGAATAATCGTTCCAACATTTCCCGGATCAGAAAGCGCATCAAGTATGAAAGCACGTTCCAGTTTTTGAGGGGCTACGTTCGGAATCTTGCACACCGCATAGATTCCAGGTGGGGTTTTCGTGTCAGAAATTTTTGCTGACGCGCGAGAATTGATGATATGAGCTGTGGTTTTTGCAAATACCGATGTGTCGTATTCGTCTGTAGCGAGAATGTAGATGCACACACCGGCCTCAAGGGCCGCAAGGACGTTACTTAATCCCTCAACCAAACAGCGTTGTTGACGCTTACGTTCAGACTTCTGCAGCAAAGCAAAAGCGTCCCGTACAGGCTCAGAATCTGGACCAAGTGCAGGACGCATTTGCATTGACTTACTTACGCAGCAACATTGGACTTAGAAATCTTCACCAATTCCGCGAAAGCCTTTTCATCGTTGACGGCAAGCTCTGCAAGCATTCTGCGATCAACTTCGATTCCAGCCACCTTCAAACCTTGGATGAAACGGTTGTATGTCATGCCGTGGTTACGGGCTGCAGCATTGATGCGGGTAATCCACAACTGCCGAAAATCACCTTTGCGGCTTCGACGGTCCGCATATGCGTACACCAACGAATGCGTAACTTGTTCCTTCGCTTTGCGATACAAGCGGGAACGTTGACCACGATATCCACTTGCCTGCTCAAGTACTGAGCGGCGCTTCTTTTGAGCGTTAACGGCTCTCTTCACACGTGCCATGTCGAACTCCTAACGGTTTCCAAGTAGTCGTTGTGCTTTTTGAGCGTCGCCTTTTGGCAATTCAGCCACGCCAGTTAAACGACGCGTACGCCGTGAAGACTTCCCCTCAAGCAGGTGTCGCTTGTTTGTTCGCTCGTGAACAATTTTTCCAGAGCCTGTTACTTTGAAGCGTTTCTTCGCTCCAGAGTGAGTTTTCATTTTAGGCATATTAACCCTCCTGCTCGTCACTCGAAGTTGTTTTCTTCGAACTCTTCTTCTTTAGCGGCGCTACCACCATCACCATATCGCGACCATCAAGCAATGGGCTTGACTCCACGAAACCAATTTCAGCGAGATCTTCAATCAAGCGCTCTAGTAATTTACGCCCCATCTCAGGTCGGCTTTGTTCGCGACCGCGGAACATGATGCGTACTTTCACTTTGTCGCCAGCATTGAGAAATCTCGCAATGTGACCTTTTTTGGTTTCATAGTCGTGATCATCAATTTTCGGACGGAATTTCATTTCCTTCACTTGCGCATTCACTTGGTTCTTTTTGGCTTCTCGAGCCTTTTGCGCGGCTTCGTATTTGAACTTTCCGTAGTCCATCAGTTTGCACACTGGTGGCTGTGAGTCAGGCGCAACTTCAACGAGATCTAAATCAAGTTGCTCTGCTAGTTCCAAAGCTTTCTCAACACTGATGATGCCAATCTGTTCACCTTCTGCGCCGATGAGCCTTACTTGTGGAACGCGGATCCGATCATTGATTCGCAGTTCGACTGTGATAACTCCTCCTTCTTTCAACAAAAAAACCCGCATGCAAGCATGCGGGAATCGCTTCGACCCGTGCACCTGAGGCGCTGGGGTGGGAGTTTCCTCCGCTTGCTTGATGGCTGAGCCATTCGTATGGGTACAGTGTAGCCCTATGGCCGACGATACTTCAAAACTCCCATCTATCGATGCTGCTCGAGACCTGGCTCAACTCACCTCGGTAGAGGTTGTTGTACTTCATGCCAGTGACTTAATGACAGCGGCCGCTATCAAACTAGGTCTATTTGAGGATACGCAACGAGATCTTGCTGAAGCACGAATCCTGATTGAGTCGCTTGCAGGGCTTTTAGATGGAGCCTTAGCGAACCTTGGCCACCATCATGCCGCGCCCCTGAGAGATGGCCTCAAAACGCTACAACTTGCATTTCGAGAGTATTCAACGATTCAAGATGAGCCTGGCGCGGGTCCGGGCGAAAAGTACACAGGCTATGTTGCTTGATTTTGAGCCATTGACGCAACCTCTGTGATGCTCAAAGAAAAACGATGACTACTTGCAATATCGACAATCATCCCATCTAAATTCTTCTCAAGGGTTTCTAGCGCAAGTTCGCTTCCACGTTTTGGTAATGGGCGAGCGCTCTCATTGAATTGATTCAAATCATCAAGTGAGGTGAATGCCAATAATGCAGTTCTACCGTCATTAGACTGAAATGTAACCTGCACCATTTCCGGATGTACTCCAGTGCCTTGTTGAACAAGGGGAACAAGCAATCTGGAATTTGCAATCGATGAAACTAATGCTGCGCGCGTTAGGTCATTCCTATGCAGATTCCACATCTCAAGCGATGCAACAATTTCTTCAGGCGCATGCCCATGATCTTCATGTATCACTGCCGCCTACTTTGGAAGATGTGGCACACCGCACGATGGTGTCGAGCCTGGCAGCCGACCTCTATTTTTTGCGATGACTTGATAGATAGCCCAAGCAATCCAAGATATTGGAGGAATAAAGGTTAACAATCCAATTGGCAACTGCCAGCCACCATTTCGAATGAGCAGTGCACCAAAATTTTTTGCGCCAGGATATACACGGATTTTATTGTCGACTTCTTCTACCCACCATGCGGCTCGCTCAATATCACTTTGGGTTAAACCAAATCGAGTGACATCAACTGTGTTGTTTCGAACATTTTGCCAGTCACCGGGAAAATACTTTTCAAATTGCGCGATACTTTTCTGACAAAAACCGCAATCAGCTTCGGTCAGAACGATTGGGGTGCTGAAACCTTGTGGCGCGTTTCCTTTACCTGGGAGTTTCATATCTATCCCTTAACTTCAAGTAATTTCTGGAGACTCAAGAGTACCGCTTCGGCGCTCTCTGCGCCTTTGTTGTTATCTTTGTGACAACGGACTAATGCTTGCTCTTCATTTTCTACCATCAACACTCCGAAACCAACAGGTTTACGTTCGTCTAGTACGACCCTGGTCAATCCATCAGTAACAGACTGGCAGATGTAATCAAAATGTGCTGTATCTCCACGTATCACTACTCCAAGCGCGATAGCGGCATCAAAGCTTTTGAGAGATTGCGCAACAACGAGGGGCAGCTCAAAGGCTCCCGAAACTCGGAAGACGTGAGTTTCCATAGACGCTTCACCAAGAACATCTTGCGCGCCTTCGATGAGTTGATCGACAATGTGCTCGTTCCATAATGTTGCCACAATTGCAATGCGCATGTGCGGTAACGTCACTTCGATTCGAGGCGCTTGGCTACTCATGTTTGTCCGTTCTCTACTTCCCGAAGTTCATGTCCCAACTTGTCGCGCTTAGTCCTTAAATACGAAATGTTGTCTTTGCCAGGGGTGATTTCAAGTGGCACTCTCTCAGAGATTGATAACCCATACCCTTCTAGACCTGCTCTTTTTGCTGGGTTGTTCGTTAGTAGTTTCATTGATTTAATTCCCAAATCAACCAAAATTTGTGCACCTATTCCATAATCACGACTGTCTGCTGGCATTCCTAGTTTGAGATTCGCCTCAACTGTGTCCAGCCCATGTTCTTGCAATTCATACGCTTGTAACTTTTGCAATAATCCGATTCCTCGACCCTCATGCCCTCTCATGTAGAGCACGACGCCTCTGCCCTCTTCGCTCACTTTTTGTAATGCTGCCTCAAGTTGCGGTCCGCAGTCACACCTCAACGAACCCAGAGCATCACCCGTCAAACATTCTGAGTGAACGCGAACAAGCACCCTCTCTCCATCTCCAATATCGCCCATAACGAGGGCAACGTGCTCAATGCCGTCAACCAAACTTTTGAAACCTATCGCGCGAAATTCTCCATGTTTTGTCGGTAACTTCGACTGCGCAACGCGCTCCACCTGCTTCTCGGTCTTTCGGATGTATTTAATCAACGAAGCAATTGAAATCATTTTCAGTTCATTTGCATCTGCAAAATCTCTGCATGCATCTGCGCGCATTACTGAACCATCATCATGCACCAATTCGCAGATAACTCCGACTGGATGTAATCCAGCGAGACGCGCGAGATCCACTGCCGCTTCTGTATGGCCGGCGCGTCTCAGAACACCTCCCGCAACTGCACGTAACGGAAAGATGTGCCCGGGGCGCTTCAGGTCAATTGGTTGCGTTGTTGGATCTGCAAGTTTCTTAACAGTGAGTGCTCTATCTGATGCGGATATTCCAGTTGACACACCCAATGCGCTGTCGACCGAAACCGTGTATGCAGTTTTATGTGTTTCTTCATTGGTGTGTGTCATGAGGGGAATGTTGAGTCGATCTAACCACTCACCCATCATCGGTACACAGACAACACCGCTGGTATGTCGCACCATGAAACCCATTAATTCACTGGAAGCCAATTCAGCCGCGAAAATGAGATCCCCTTCGTTTTCGCGCTCTTCATCATCCACAACAACCACAGCTTTACCGGCCGCGATATCAGCAATGGCTTCTTGAACTGAATCTAAACGAATGTTTTGCACGTCTATGGTTTCACCAGCTTCTCTACATGCCTAGCAATAATGTCTGATTCTAGATTGACTTTGTCTCCAACAACTTTTGTGCCAAGAATAGTGTGTTCAAGCGTGGTTGGAATGAGCGAAACCTCCAGCCAGGCTGCGTCAACATCTGAAACTGTCAGCGATACGCCATCAACTGCAATAGAGCCACGCGCAACGACAAACTTCTGAATTTGAGCTGTTGTCGAAATGCGCATACGTTTCCAATTTTCAAGTTGTTCTATGTCTAATATCGTGCCAACTTCGTCGACATGACCTTGCACCAAATGTCCTCCAACAAAATCTTGCAACGTGAGTGGAAGCTCTAAATTCACTTTACTACCTCGCGTAAGCGTGCCTAGATTTGTTTTGCTCAGAGTAATACCCATGACTTCAAAAGTTACAGACTCATCTGTTATGTTGCTTGCTGTCAGGCAAACACCGTTAACGCTTACGCTGTCTCCGACTGATAGGCCGACCACTACGTTGCCAACGGCTATTTCCAAGACTCCAAAATCTTCGGAAAAGTCAATTTTTCTGACCTCACCTATCGCTTGCACGATGCCGGTAAACATAACCAAAGATTAGTGCGAACAACGATTTGTCTGCAGAACGGTAAGAAAATCTTCATCCTGAGAGCGCTGTTCTATCACTTTGGCACGCAAAGCATCCTTGAGTGAACGAGCACCTAGACCTTGAATTGCTTGCACGCCATCTCCCAGAATGGTGGGTGCTGAAATCCACAGAATTCGATTTACCAGGTTAGCCTTAAGAAATGCTCCTGCAACTTTTCCGCCCGCTTCAACCAACAAATGGCGTCTTCCATCGTGTGTTGCCTGCAGAAGCACATCTAAAGGATTGTGGCTCTTAATCTGGGTTGATCTCCCAGCAATATTTGTGGCACTACTAATATCACTGTTACCCATTACGTAGATATGAGGTTGCCACATCGCTTCATACTCTCGAATTGTGTAGTGGGGATTGTCTTCACGCACAGTGGCGGTAGATGTGACTATTGCGTCAACGTCGAGTCGTAACTGCTGTACGAGGAGGCGAGATTGCACTGAGGTAATCCATTTACTTGTGCCATCTTGTGCAGCAATGTATCCGTCTAATGTTGATGCCACTTTCAGCGTTACAAAAGGTGTATTACATTCTTCACCATGCAACCATGGCGCTAATCCAATTCGAGCTTCATCTTCAAGTACCCCAGAAGCAATTTGCATTTGATGCGCGATGAGTTCTTTTTGCCCACCGTGCGTCGGATCACTGACTGCAAACACAACTCTCGATACTCCCGCACGGTGTAATGCATCAACACATGGCCCAGTTTTTCCTTGATGAGCACACGGTTCAAGCGTCACATAGGCCGTAGAACCTTTGGCTCGATCACCCGCAACTCGAAGTGCGATAACTTCAGCGTGGTCTAAACCGGATGTTCCATGAACGCCGCTACCAACTATTGCGCCATCAGCATCCACGAGGAGACATGCCACTTTTGGATTCGGCAGAGTTTGCACAAACGTTTCGTCGGCAAGTTGGATGGCTTGCCGCATGAAGGTTTTATCTACGTCCACCAAGCACCATTTTGAGCGTCGATGGCAAGACTGCGCAGGTTTGCGCACGCAACGCGTGGATCCTCTGCGCGGAACACCGCATGGCCACACACAAAAACATCGGCTCCGTTTTCAGAGCATTGCGAAATGGTTGTCGCCGATACTCCCCCATCAACCTGAATAGTCATAGGTAGATTTCGTTCGAGAACAATTTCTCTAGCACGTCTTACTTTTGGCATCATGTTTGCCATAAAACTTTGTCCACTAAAGCCAGGTTCAACTGTCATAACTAACAGCATGTCAATGTCGTCGAAATATTCAATAACATCTTGTAAATCTGTTGCGGGTTTGATTGCTAAGCCAACACGAGAACCATGCTGTTTGATTGCCGAAATGGCATTTCGAGGACTTTTCGCAGCTTCATAATGGAAAGTGACACTTTGTGCTCCAACTTCTGCATACGCGCCAGCCCAGCGCTCCGGGTTTTCGATCATTAGGTGGCAATCAAGAGGTTTATCAACCTTTGACAGAAGATGCTCCACTACTGGCAAACCAAACGTTAGGTTCGGCACAAAGTGATAGTCCATTACATCCACATGAAAGTAATCACAATAATCTCGAATCTCGTTACATTCAGTTGCCAGATTCGCCAAATCAGCCGAAAGAATTGATGGATTAATGCTCACGCCCATAGCCAAACCCTACTCTCGTGTAAGGATGGCCATAAACATTCCGTCTGTGTCGTGAATGTGGGGCCAAAGGCGCACATATTGGTCAGGAGAACTCAATAATTCAACGTTTTTTAGGTGAGGAATGTTACCTATCGCTCGATGTGCATCAAGGAGTTTTATGTCAGATCGTTGCTTCAATATGTCGGCGATGAGGTATTCAGTTTCGGCCAGATGCCACGAGCATGTTGCATACGCGACGATTCCTCCAATTCGAACTGCATTCAAGGCGTTGTCAAGTAGGGCTTTCTGTAAAGGTACTAACGTCGTCAGGTCAGAGACTTGTTTGCGCCATCGACTTTCTGCTCGACGGCGAAGGGCACCTAATCCCAAACAAGGCGCATCAACTAAGACCCGATCAAAAGATCCAGTGGCAAATTTTTTGTCACGACCATCCGCTATTTCCACGCTTGAGTCCCCTTCGATACCCGACAGCGCATCTTCGACCAGACGGGCTCTGTGTTCGTGCAACTCGACGGCTGTGAGATGAGCCTTTTTCAATTGGGCAAATTGTTTGAGTAACATCGCTTTTCCGCCCGGACCGCTGCATAGGTCCAACCAGCTGGCATCCTTTCCATCTAGCGGGTAGAACGCGAATAGCTCTGCAATAAGTTGGCTGCCTTCGTCTTGCACTTGTGCTTTATTTTCGATAACAAGTGGATGACGGTAAGGATTTTCATGAATTCGCATAGCATAGGGTGAAAATTGCGAATTACTATCTGGAGCGAATTCGCCATGTCGACTGACTAATGTGACTGGTGGTGCTTCATTGTTTTTTTGCAGCAAGTGTTCTACCGCTGTCTCGTTAGCATGGAGCGCTTCTGCGGCTGCCTTCACCACCCACGCAGGATGGGAGTAAAGCAGTGCCAGGCGTTCCCATTTGTTTTCAACACTCGATTCAATGAGTGTCTGGTAGTACTCCTTATTGTGTTCGCTGATGCTGCGCAATGTTGCGTTCACAAATCCACGTGCGCTTGCAAGTCGAGTAAGTGTTACCAAATCAACCGACTCAGTCACAGCGGCGTAATTCTCTGTGCGCATGAATAGAATTTGATATGCGCCGATTCGTAAAATATCTCGCAGTGGCGGATCAACTTTTGCTAAGTCGCGTTTCGCTTCTGTTGTGATTGCAAAATCTAAGAAACTACGATTTCTATACATCCCGGAAACTAATTCTGTAATGAAACGCGCGTCTTGTTCGGTTACCTCATTGAGAAATCGAGGTAAAATTAAATTGAGGTAGGCTCCTTGAACTTCGACTTCTTCAACTATTCGATAAGCAACTTCTCGTGACTTCACGCAAATCTCTCATTCTGCTTGTTTTGGACTCCTCGCCACCAGGCAATGGCTTGCATCCACGATTTTCCCTCAGGTTTAACAATCCCCAGCCTTAATGGTGCGCTACCTGTACAAACATAGATCTCGTCATCTAGTTCCACTATGGAGCCAGCCTGCCCTTCAATCGATTCGGCAGCGAGCACCATCGGTCCAAGCTGAAGTCGCTTAGATCGAAATGTTGTGAAGGCAGTCGGTTTTTCAAAGAGTGCTCTTACTCGTCTTTCTATGGCCACAGCGCTCTGGCTCCATTCAATTCGGCAATCATCTTGTGTCAGCTTTGGAGCGTAGGTAATTTCTTGAGCTTGCCCCGTAGCGCTCGCAATGCCTTGCTCCATAACTTGTAAAGACTGAAGCGCGAGATCTGCGCCGATGTCTGTCAACTCCCGCATGAGCGATGTTCCAGTCTCTTGAACACTCGGAACATATGTAGCTTGCGCAAGTATTGGACCTGCATCAAGTTCCGATTCAAGAAAAAAGGTAGTAACACCGGTAACGTCATCTCCATACATCAATGCGTGTTGCACAGGTGACGCTCCTCGCCATCGAGGAAGTAGTGAATAGTGAACATTCATCCAGCGCGTCTTGGCAAGTAAGGTTTTCCCAATCATCTGCCCAAAGGCAACTACTACCCCTACGTCATACTCCAACTGCTCGAGCCTCGCGTCTTTATTGATGTTTGGTGTTTCAATCAAAGGCAACATGTGTTCAAGTGCATATTGTGCGACTGGAGATTTATTTTGTTTACGACCACGACCCTGTGGTTTTTGTTCGGAGGTCACGACTGCGACAATTGTGTGGTTCTCTTTCAGCGCAGCAAGAGTTGTGACTGCAGGCTCAGGATTACCTGCAAAAACTATTCTCACTATCCCAAACCTGGACGGAGTGCATGCGGACTGAGTTTCACTTGAGGAACAGGATCTCCAGCCCACTCCGCTTCACGGATTGCTTTCATCGCAGCTTTGCGAGTTTCTTTGTCGAGCCGATCGATGAAAACTATGCCATCCAGATGATCCGTTTCATGCTGAATTGCTCGAGATAGCAACGCAGTTCCTTCAATAATGACCGGTTCGCCGAACATATTCATCCCTTTAGCAATGACCCGCTCGGAGCGCACGCAATCGAAAGTCAAGCCCGGAACTGAGAGGCAACCTTCAGGACCAAACTGTTCTTCGTCTGACAAATCCAGAGACGGGTTAATGAGGTGCCCAACAACATCATCAACCCAGTAGGTGAAGACACGCAGGCTTACCCCAATCTGTGGTGCTGCGAGTCCGGACCCAGGTGCATCCAACATTGTTTCAGTCAAATCTGCTACAAGTTGCCTTAGTTCTTTATCGTAATCAACGACTGGCAACGCAGGGGTGTTGAGAACTGGATCGCCAAAAAGACGAATTGGCTGGATTGACATGTGAGGAGTTTACTCCACTTTCAAGGTAGCACCTGCGGCGAATAACGAATCTTCAGCACCCCTTTTGCTTTTGTGCTAGAGCGTCGAGCAAGAACGGCGCGAAGTGTCGCATTGAGAGCGTCTTTGTTTTCTTGCGTCTGAACAAGTGCATAAAAGCCGAGTTTATGTTTCGCCGGCCCAAGTACGGTTACGTCCGGCAAGGATGCAACATCTAGTAGAGCCCCCGAAATATTTTCGAAGTCCCCTTCAAGTAAGTAGCAATCGGTAGCTGGCGGTAACTGAGCGGCAATTCGCTCCTGTAACTGGAACACTGCGAATCCTTGCGGATCATCATTCATGATGTGTCGAATGACAGGATGAACATCTTGCGTACAAATGAGTTGCACTCCCGTTGCATGAGCAAGCGCTTTGAGGTTATACCAGCGTCGAAATGCTTCTTCGTGTGCCCGCAAATCTATGCGATTCAATGTAATTTCGGGATCAAGAATGACAATCGCGGCATACAAACCATCTCGGACTTCGGGTTCCGCTCCAGGTGTTGCAATTACAAGACTTGGAGCATCATCCACTCCTTCGAGGATATGGTTTCGCCCCGATGTGTACACAGGAATATTTGGGAATGCCTTGCCAATCTCTTCAGCAGTGCGCACAGAGCCAATTGAAATGCTACGTACCTGTGTATGTGAGCACCACTGGCATCGAAATTGTCCGGAATTTTTTCCACATCGTGTGCAGTGGATGATTTCAGTGCGTGTCTGTTCCAATCCGCCACCACATTCTTCGCAGGCGGCTTTCTCACGACATCGAGCACACTGAATGTTGAGCTGATAGCCCCGTAATGGCACAACCAATAAAACAGGACCAACTTGTAGACCTTGTCGAATGACATTGAAAGCGATGCTTGGTAGTCGCAACCTTTGTCTATCTGATGCGTCGTCTTTTGGAACACTTAAAGTCTTGACGGGACGATTACCTTCAACTGCAACATGCCGGATATTACCCATCTGTATTTGCTGCTGCAGTTCGATGCTTCTTGTGTA
>JAURLB010000180.1 GCA_030831445.1 Candidatus Nanopelagicales bacterium
ATTGCAGAATAAAGTGGAGAGAGCAATCGCTGAGTCACTTTTCGTTCTGCCAAAACTCCATATATTTCCTGGTAATACCAACGAATGCTCTCGGCATCGGAATTGAAGCGACGCCATATCTCATCTCCGATATTCTGGAAGTCTGTAGCGATGGCTCGAGCGTTGTGTAATTTATCGGCAGCAGTCACAATCAAAATGTCTTTACTTGCCGTCGCAAGCTTTGCAATGTGATGCTCCTTACGAATCCGCCACGGAGCTTTCTTCTCAGGATTTACTTCCAATGAATCACTACATCCTCGCACTATGTCCGCAATTCGACTATTGAATTTATTTCGTATCTCATCGATTCTAGGTTCACCGCCGCAATCTTCTGCGACATCATGCAGTAAGCCACCTATGGCCAGATCTTCATCTCCCCCTGCTTCGAGCACATACGCTGAAACTGCTAAAGGATGACAAATATATGGAATATCTGTTTGCTTGCGAACTGCTGTGGCATGTGCTTTTGTGGCAAATTCCACAGCTTCAAAGTATTTGTTTGTTAATTGAATAGGCATTTTCCCCACTTTCATTTGGTTCGCTTCATAGTTTGCCAGGTAGGTCTGACATTCCGAACTAACGCAATTTAGCCTTGTAGAACGGCAAACCATCGACCTTCGTTATCGCTAAAAGCGAAGTTTTCGTTGTCAAAGTGATTCGTGATTTCAGTAACTAACACATTGTTTTCACTCAACTTTTTATGTGCTTCTTGTAAATCATCCACATAGAAGCAGATTGAAGGAGTTGCTAGATCAAGACCGTCGGGGTTCTCTTTCATAAGTTCTCGTGGGACAAGTTCAAGTGCTGCGTCACGCTCTGAGAACCCAACGCGAAAAATGCTGAAATCCAAAGCTCTTGACTGCATTTGGACTTTCATTCCCACCTGATCGGTCCAGAACCGCGCACAGGCTTCTGAGTCATCCACATACAGGACCACATAACCGATTCGCATGAAAGATCCTCGCCTACATTGTCTGGTGGGGCAGGTAGGGCTCGAACCTACGACGACCGGATTATGAGTCCGGGGCTCTAACCAACTGAGCTACTGCCCCAATGCCTTGAGAATACTGCATGCAAATTCGGCTAGGAATATCCTTATTGACAATCATTCTCAATAAGGATATTGTTTTCCTATGACAAAAATTATTACCCTCTTTATTGCCGTCGGTCTTTTCCTAACTGCCTGTTCAAGTCAATCCAGTACTGGAGTTCAGGTAGTTGTAACCACCAATATCCTCGGTAGCGTTGTTTCAGACATTGTTACCTGCGCTGGTGGTACTTCCACCACTCTGATGCCGATTGGCGCGAGTCCGCACGATTTCACAGTTTCCTCGCGCCAGTCGGCTCAGATGGCTGAATCTGATCTCATCATTCTCAATGGACTCGAACTAGAAAGTGCACTTGAACCTGTCATTGAAAATATCGTGAGTGAAGGTGGTCGGGTACTTTCAGTTGGACAGTTCATTGACCCATTGCCAGTTCCAGAAAAGACTGAGGACGAACATGCGCACGAAGAGGACGAGCACGCGCACGAAGAAGACGAACACGCACATGGCGAATTCGATCCACATTTCTGGCTCGATATGTCGAGAATGGCAAAAGCCGCAACAGTGATTGGCGAGGAACTACTCGACATCACGAACGATTCAAAGTACAAAAGCTGTGCAGAAACTGTCAGTACAGAGATTCTCAATGCAGAGAAAAACGTGCAACAACAATTGGTCGAAATACCGGCAGAGAATCGATTGCTCGTCGTTGATCACGAGTCCTTTAACTACTTTGCCGGAGCCTATGATTTTGAAGTTATTGGATCTCTCATTCCCGCGATTTCTGATAATGCCCAACCCACATCAGAAGATCTTGCCGAACTTGTCAAAGTCATTCAAGCCCGAAAAGTGAGGGCAATTTTTGTAAGTACAGAAGCAACAGAGAAATTAGCCGATGCATTGCGAGGAGAAGTTGGATCTAACGTCAAAGTCGTACGGCTCTACGAAGGTAGTCTTGGCGAAACTGGATCTGGTGCAGAAACATATATCAAAATGATGAAGTTCAATATTCAAGCAATCAGCGAGGCACTTTCATAGTGGAACTACTCCTTGAACCCTTTGCCTATGGCTTCCAACAGCGTGCGCTGATTGGCGGGCTCATTTCAGGGTTCATGGCATCCATCGTTGGAACGTGGCTTGTACTTCGTGGAATGAGTTTCTTTGGCGACGCTTTTGTTCACGGAGTTGTTCCAGGCATTGCAGTCGCTGTCCTCATAGATATCAATCCGCTTATTGGTGCCGCTGCAGCAGCACTTGTCATGGTTATCTTGATTGAAGTTATCAATCGCAGCACGATGCTCTCCGCTGATACCTCGATTGGTTTGCTCTTTGTTGGCATGCTTTCATTGGGTGTCATACTGATTTCACGAAGTGACAGCTACTCGGGAAATCTCACAACAATCTTGTTTGGAGATCCACTTGGGATTACCTGGCAGAATATTTACATCCAGATTGGACTTGGAGTAGTAGTTCTGGCTTTGACGGGATACCTATATCGAACATTGGTTGTGATGTCATTTAGCGTTGAGAAAGCTGAGCTATGGGGAATGAAGCCAGGAAGAGCCCACTTTCTGTTACTCATTTTGATTGCAATGACAGTTATCGGTAGTTTTCAAACTGTTGGCACACTACTTGTTTTCTCACTACTCATTGGCCCTCCCGCCACTGCTGCACTCATCTCTAAGAGCATCGGAAAGATGATGCTTATTTCAACAGCGTTTTCAGCGGTCGCTGTTTGGCTTGGCCTCACTCTCAGTTTTCATTGGTCAACGGCAAGCTCGGCAACAATTGCAATTATTCCGGTTGTCTTATTCTTTATCACGTTGCTGATCTCCCGAATGAGGAGATATCGATGAGTGCAATAGTGGCCAACGACATATCGGTAATTCGTGATGGAAGAATAGCTCTTGGTAAGTCAAGTTTTACTATACCGGAAAACAAGATAACTGCCCTCATCGGACCTAATGGAAGTGGCAAGAGCACGCTATTACATGCCATGGCCGACTTATTGCCCCTTGCATCGGGTGAGTTATCGATTCTCAATCAAACACCTGAGCTTGCTAAGAGCAATATCAGCTATGTGTTTCAACACCAATTACTAAGCCAGCAAGCACCCATGACAGTTCAAAAAATGGTTGAGATTGGACGTTGGGCTCAGAAACGGCCCTGGCAAAGACTGACAATCGACGATAAACACATCGTCAACGACGCAATGAATCGCCTCAACATCCTTGATCTAGCAGAAAGACAAGTGACGCAACTATCTGGTGGCCAATTGCAACGGGTTCTTGTGGCACAGGGTGTCGCAGCAACTCATTCAATCTTGTTACTCGACGAACCTTTGACAGGGCTTGATGTTACAAGTGCGAAAATTATCGACGACTTGATTCATGAGGAACCAACACGAGGATGCACAGTCATCTTAACAACACATGACTTGGATGAAGCGCGAGCAGCAGATTACGTCTTGCTTCTCGCAGGTTCAGTGATTGCAAGTGGTAAACCAAATGACGTACTCACGCAAGATAATCTCGAGGCTGCGTATCGACTCAAAGCACTGCATTCCACGAATACTGAGACGTTCGATTTCGGATCAGATCACCACTAAGAAATCGTGACGATAATGCGATTCTTCTTGTTCAATTTGACGCTAACTTTTACGAGCGGTGTGGTAGCTGGTGCTTGCAATACAGCGCCAGTCGTTGCATCAAATGTCGCGCCGTGACGAGAACATACAATTTTGTTGTCACTTGCACCACTCAAGCTCTGCCCTTCGTGAGTACACGCGGCTAGAAATGCTCTCACCTGTTTCTTTTTTGGACGTGTGACAAGCACACGTTTGCCACCTACGGTATAAACCTTGCCGCCCTTAACAGGAATATCAGTGAGTTTGCCGACAGTGAAATTCTTCGTAAAAACCGCGGATGGGATTGCCTTCAAGATTGGGAATGTGGCGATAGCACTGAGCCCCAGCGAAAGAAATGAACGTCTATTTTGCATAGTTGAGATTATCACAGGACGGATTGCTCAGCCTAGTGTGCGCTCCTCTTGAATGCTGTTTCCCCCATCAACAACAATATTTTGCCCCGTGATGTAACTTGCCTCCGAACTTGCAAGAAAGATGAGCACAGCAGCAACTTCCTCGGCCGTGGCACTTCGCCCCAGGGGTGTTGCAAGCCCTTCAAGGTGCTCGTGGGGCAATTGGCTCGCGGTGGCA
>JAURLB010000181.1 GCA_030831445.1 Candidatus Nanopelagicales bacterium
ACTTTGCTGATGCCAACCTGTTGCAAAAACTCACTCACAAGTTGGACCTCAGAGCCGGGGTCAACCACGATTCCATACGACGAACCCTCGGCCGCAATTAAGAATGTATTGGAATCAGCCAACTCATTTCTCTGGCACCAGACAACAAATTCGGTCGAATCGTGGGCGCGTTTCAATGGGCTCCTGCCAAATAGACAGTTTGTGCCGTGATATATGAGCTCTGCTGACTAATGAAAAAATCCAACACATTCGTGATGTCCTCAATCTCTGCCTTACGAGAAATTGGCAGTCGCTGCATAACTTTCTCTAAGTTCGACTGGTCCAACTGTTGGAGCATGTCACTTTCAAATGCACTGATACCAATCACATTCGAAGTGATGTTAAGACTTGAAAATTCGCGAGCCATGACATTAGAAAGCATTTGCAAGCCAGCTTTACATGCTGCATACACCGAGTCACCCTCTGCTTCGAGTGTTGGTGCCATTGAACCAATATGCACTATTCGGCCCCAACCAGTTTTCCGCATCAGCCTGGCTGCTTCTCTCGATACAACGAACGGGGCCCACAAGTTTGTCAGCACCATTTCCTTGGCAGCCTCAGGTGAAAGAATCATTGCATACTGCGACATCAACACTCCAGCATTGTTCACCACAGTGTCAAGCCGAACTCCGCTTTTTCGAAGTGTCGAAAAAACGTTTTGTATCGACTCTGCATCCCGAAGATCACACACATGGTGTACATACAACTCACTTGTTAAATCATGATTCTCGCTACGTGATATACCATGAACCTCAAAATTGTTTGCGAGAAGGTGCTTAGCCAATGCCCTTCCTATGCCACGCGAACTTCCTGTGACCAATGCAACTCTTGTGCCCCCGATTGCGTCGCTCATGTACTCCTGGCTCCAATCAACTCTTCGCAGTAATCAAGCAGAGTCCCAATAGTGTCAAAAGGGGAGATATCACGGCTCAGAGCCGCGTCATCGGTTAACGATAGAAAATATCCGAGCTGATCACTTAGTGCTTCCTCTAAATCCGTAATCACAGACACCAGATCCAGTGAGTCGAGTCTTGCATCAGACCCAAATAATGGGAATGCTTCGTCCATGCTGGCGATTTCGTTTTGTGCCTGATCGTCAACAGAATCTAATAAGGTCAAAGATTTGACGATAACATTCTTAATTGCTGTGCGGTCCATCTGTTACCGTTTGCTCTTCATTAATTGAATCATTGTGAGTAATCTGTTTTGCACGTACTCTAGATATCGTTCTCGTGTTAGTCCGAGTAGGACTGCATCGACCACTTGACCTCCAACAATCAATTGTTGCTCCTGAACTCCCTCTTTTTTCATACCTAAAGAAGTCTGCCATTTCACCATTCTCCAGTTACTCGATGCAACAAATCCCCACACCTTCCTCATCTTCCACTCCAGAAAGATTTTTTCATAACACAAATACATCGCTTCAATCGCTACTGGAAAACCTGCTACGCGTTTTTCCTCGCCGATGAGAAACCGTGATGTTTGTGCAGTTCGATGATGCTGGTCAATATCCGTGATCGAAATCATTCCGACTGGAATGTCATCAGTTGTGAGACAAATGATAAAATTAAGTTCAGACTCTGGTCGAGTTGCGATCCAATGAATCTGACTTTCAGCATCGGTGGGTGCGCCACCCAACGACGACGCCCGATCAGAATTTCTCCACTCAAATGTCTTTGCCGCGTCCGAACTGTGAATTGGTCTCAAGTAGCACCATGTGCCACTTGCAGCGACTCCGTCACGATCTTTATTCATCCTTGGTCTCCAGCTTCAAAGGATGGTTTGTCAGCCAAAATATGCCCTAATACATCCACGACCGCCTCGGCCATAGCTTCTGTCAGATGAGGCCCAATGGGCAAACTCAAGACGTTTCTACTCAAGTCTGCTGATCTTTCTAATCGCATTTGGCCAAATTGATCTCGATAACTTAATTGACTCTGAGGGGGCACTGGATAATGAATACCGGTTTCAATACCGGCTTTGTCCAATTGATCCCTGATCTCATCTCTTCCATTTACCTGAACGACGTACAGATGCCAGACAGATCTTCGGTCTTTTACCCACGACGGCAGCACAACAGAATTTAACTTGAGCTTTTGAGAATAAATCCGAGCTATATTTTCACGCCGTTCATTCCATTCGTCAAGTACTTGAAGTTTGACCCTTAAAACTGCAGCCTGGATCGGGTCTAATCTACTATTCGTTCCAAGAACGGTGTGTTCGTATTTTACTCTTGAACCATAGTTAGCTTCGACTCGGATTTGATCAGCCACCTCTATGCGATTTGTAGTCACAGCACCCGCATCGCCAAACGCCCCAAGGTTTTTGCTTGGATAAAAGCTCCAAGCCACCGCATCTGAGTGTGAACCTATTTTGCGATTCTTGTATTCGGCTCCGTGAGCTTGTGCTGCGTCCTCAACAATAGGAATACGGTACTTCTTGCCGATTTCTAAAATTTTTCCGAGTTGAGCAGGTTGGCCATAGAGATGCACGACGACAATGGCTTTTGTTCGGTCGGTGATTGCCGCTTCAACAAGACTTGGATCAATGTTAAAACCAACTATTTCCGGCTCAACAGGCACAATTTGGGCACCACATTGAGTGACCGCAAGCCAGGTTGCTATAAAGGTGTGCGAGGGGATAATCACTTCGTCACCCTTGCTTACACCTACTGAACGAAGGGCAAGCCTTAGAGCTTCCAATCCATTTGCTACACCAACACAGTGATTGGCTAAAACATAGTCTGCAAATTCATGCTCAAAATTTTTGACCTCAGGTCCGAGCACATACATATGGCTATCAAGAACTCGATGAATGGCCTCGTCAATCTCTGACTTTAACTCTGTGTAAGCCGCACCAACATCCAAAAATGGAATTTTACTTGGCCACGGCTTCACGAAACTTATTGTAATCGCGATAATAATCAGACTCGTCAAACTTTTCTGATGCGATCACCATACAGACAGACGCCGACGAAAAGTTATCTATTTCTCGCCAAGTCATCGGACAGACATATAGGCCAACGTATGGACGATTTAATGTGAACTTTTGCTTCTCTGTACCATCGTCGAGCATCACGTCAAAGCTTCCCGAGATTGCAATGATAAGTTGCTGCAGCTCCTTGTGGGCGTGCCCTCCTCGGTGTGACCCACTGGGGACATCATAAAGATAATAAACACGTGCAATTTGGAAAGGAACGTCTATAAATGATTCGAGAGGTGTTAAATTTCCACGTAGATCGGTGATTTTTCTCAATTCAACAAGTTGGCAATCATCTAACATGCAAGCCTGCTTTTGTCATTGATTTACTTTAAATATTTATTGAAGATTTGATAGTCACCATAGTAGGGTCAAAAGTACAACTTAGGAGCAACTTTATCGCAACTCAAAATGCATACGGAGAGTTTCTTCATCGATCAAAAAGACTTCCAGTTGAGCGATTCCATCAGTGGAACACTCGTGCAATGCTGAAGAAATTTGTTGCAGTCGCCCACCTCCAACCATCTCAAACAAACATTCTGGAAATCGGTGCTGGCACTGGCAGAGGAGCGGTCGCGATCCAGAGGCTCGGATTTCTTGGCTACACAGGTGTAGAGCCCACACCCGAGCTTGCAGATTACTGCGAAACGACCCACGGGCTGGCAATCGTTCGGCAAGGTTTGCCGCACCTTGATTCGATTAAAAATGCCACCTTTGACGCGCTCTTTGCTATTCATGTCGTCGAACACGCACCGACCCATGAAACAGCTATCGCGTGGTGTACTGAGATGCTTAGAGTTCTTAAACCTGGAGGAAGTTTTCTTCTTGTAGCTCCAGATATCCGAGATTGTGGATCGTACTTTTGGGACCAAGATTGGAGCCACAGTTTCCCTACGACTCCACAAAGAGTCTCTCAATTGCTCTCAGGACTTGGCGCCACAATTACCGTAGCAACTACTTTTCACTTGGGTTCTACCAAACTTTCAAGAAACTTTCTAGCGCGCTTGATTTCAATTGCAATTCCAACGAGGGCTATCGATTCAATTTCAACTAAAACAATTGGTCGCCCCATCGCAAGCGGATTCAAGATCGCGACTATTTGGGGCTCAACGTTCGTCGTTGGACGGAAAATCTAGTCTCAGGGTGACAGAGGGATAGACAGTTGCCTGATTCTCCAACCCCGTTTTTTAATCGCTCGTAGAAAATTCAAGAATAGCAGTGAGATCTGTGGTGTGGATCGCTCAATTCTAACTTTTGAGTTCAATTCGGATGTGTCTTGCTGCAAGAAACTCGAAAAATTACTAATTTGCTTCTTGTCCACAAATTACGCGGCTACTCAGAGTTGCGGTTTATTCTCAAGTGGTAGACACGTTGTTTAAACTGTGCGCAGTTCCAGCTCTTTTCCTCGACACCAGATGCAAAAGCTTGAACTTGCACACTGCTGGATACGCTTAAACACTCATACGGTTCGCAGGACTGCGGCGCGTTCTCCAAGTTTTGCCACACCCCATTCGGCGGTGAGTACTGCGAACTCGGGCGTTGGCCCCGACCACTTCCACTCATCCACGTTGCCCACAGCAACAGTGTCGACAAGTGTGGCCAAGATGCGAAACAGTTCGGCTTCTGCTCGTTGTTCGCGTAGGGTGGCGGCAAGTTTTTCGGCACCGCGCACTTTCACACCATCCTTGGTCCATAGTGCATGGTCAGCCGGTATCGACATGAGGTCGCCATACTTGGCCAGCACCGTTGATGCACTCTTGGCACCCCAACCGGGCAACCCCGGAAAGCCATCGGCGCTATCGCCGACCAAAGCGAGATAATCGATGATGGATGCAGGACCAACCCCA
>JAURLB010000182.1 GCA_030831445.1 Candidatus Nanopelagicales bacterium
GCACTTGCTCTTGGCTTTGATGCTGTGTGTACTGGACATTATGCTCAACTTGAAACTTCAGAATCAGGCGTCGTGATGAAGCGCGCAATTGATCCGCAAAAAGATCAATCGTATGTATTGGGGGTCTTGGAGCAGTGGCAGTTAGCCAAAGCGATGTTTCCAGTTGGTGACACTACAAAGCCTGATATTAGGAAAGAAGCAGAAGAACTCGATCTTCTTGTTGCCAAGAAACCAGACAGTCACGATATTTGTTTCATTGCAGACGGTGACACCGCAGGATTTCTCACAAAACGATTAGGTGAAATTCCTGGCACGATTGTTGATGCTGAAACTGGTGACGTTGTTGGCGCACATAAAGGTGCACACACGTTCACAATTGGGCAACGCCGTGGATTGCATCTGGGTATACCTGCTGAAGATGGGCAACCGCGCTATGTCACGAAGATTGATACAAAAACCCAAACAGTGGTGGTCGGCCCCGCGCGCTTGTTAGAAGTCAATGTCATTGAATGTGTGAAGGTCACTGTCACGAATCGTTCATTTATTGTCGGCGAAGAATTGGCAATGCAGTGGCGAGCACATGGAATTCAAGTCCCATGTGTCATTGAAGAGGTAAGCGACACCTACTTGCGGTTCCGCACAGCATCACCTATTCGAGGTGTCGCCTCAGGACAACAGGCTGTGTTTTATGAGGGGGATGTTGTGATTGGTTCTGCAACAATTCACGATTCCGCACGAATTGATTGACATGGCTGGGAAATTGAGTTTTGCCAAAGCACAGCAGCGACACAAAGAACTTTGCGAAATTATTGAAGAGCATCGATATCGATATTACGTGTTGAGTGCTCCGGCGGTATCCGACGCTGAATATGACGACTTAGAACAAGAACTTAAAACAATTGAAACTTCGTTTCCAGAACTCATCACTCCGGATTCGCCTACGCAAACTGTTGGCGGTGACTACACCACAGACTTTGCACCAACACCACATAGAAACCCAATGTACAGTCTCGACAATGTGTTTTCAGACGAGGAATTAGGTGGCTGGTTTGAGCGTGTGGCGAAGTTTGGCTTCAATGACATTGAATATTTATGTGAGTTAAAAATTGATGGGCTCGCGATTTCGCTCACCTACGAGAATGGTGTTTTGACGACTGCAGCCACACGAGGTGATGGTAAAACTGGAGAAGATGTCACACCAAATGTGAAATCTATTCAAGGGATACCTCATCGTCTTACCACAGACTCACCACCTGAAGTGGTTGAGATTCGTGGTGAAGTATTTTTCCCAACCAAACTTTTTGAAGACTTCAATGGCGAGTTACTCAAGAGCGGAAAACCAACCTTTGCAAATCCACGAAATGCTGCTGCGGGATCGCTACGTCAAAAAGATCCACGTGTGAGTGCCAGTCGACCACTCAGGATGATTGTTCATGGAATTGGAAATCCATCTGATCTTGGACTCGCATCCCAATCTGATGTGTATTCGCTCCTAAAAGATTGGGGATTGCCAGTATCACCCCATTTCAAAGTTGCAGTCGATGTAACAGAAGTTCGTTCTTATATTCAACACTTTCAAGAAATGCGACATTCCATTGAACATGAGATTGATGGAGTTGTTATCAAGGTCAATTCGTTTGCCGAGCAAGTGCAGATGGGTTTCACATCCCGCGCACCTCGCTGGGCTATTGCCTATAAATATCCGCCTGAAGAAGTAACAACAACCTTGCTCGACATCAGGGTTTCGGTAGGTAGAACTGGAAGAGCAACACCATACGGTCACATGGAGCCCGTAAAGGTTTCCGGGTCGGTCGTGGAAATGGCGACACTGCATAATCAAGAAGAAGTTGAACGCAAAGGAATCTTGATCGGGGATCGGATCATTTTGCGAAAAGCGGGAGACGTGATTCCAGAGATTGTCGGGCCGTTGATTCATCTGCGAACGGGCAAAGAGAAAAAGTTTGTTATGCCAACTCAATGCCCAGAATGTGGTGCACCGCTCTCTGCTCAAAAAGTAGGCGACGTTGACCTTCGTTGCCCAAATGCCAAAACTTGCCCTGCTCAACTTCGAGAGCGCATTATTTACCTAGCAAGCAGGGCAGTACTTGATATCGAATCATTGGGTCAACAAGGTGCAAACGCTCTTCTCGTCGACAAGATTATTGATAATGAAGCTGACATTTTTTCGATACGTGAACTTGATTTATTGAAATCAGACTATTTCACACGACTTGAAAAGAATGAAAAAGTCATAACGCAAAATGCCAAAAAGATGCTCGCATCTTTAGAGATAGCAAAATCCAAGCCGCTCTGGCGATTGCTATGTGCTTTGAGTATTCGTCATGTTGGTCCAACCGCTGCGCAAGCGCTGGCTCGAGAGTTTCAGAGTCTTGAGGCAATTCGAACTGCTGATGAAGTTGCACTGGCCCAAGTTGAGGGAGTTGGTGATGTGATTGCGGCTTCGCTCGCAGAGTGGTTTGCAGTTGATTGGCATCAGCAGATTATTGAAAAGTGGCAGAAATCCGGTGTGAGTTTTGAAGATCAAAGTGTTGCGCCAAGTGATAGTTCGCTTTCTGGACTCGTTGTTGTTATCACTGGTTCGCTTCCCGGCTACACCAGAGACTCAGCCGAAGAGGCCATCACGAGTCGGGGCGGAAAGTGTGCAAGCTCAGTGTCGAAAAAGACGGATTTCGTGGTCATTGGTGAAAATGCTGGGTCCAAAGCCCAAAAAGCAATTGACCTTGCGCGTCCAATCCTGGATGCAAGCGGCTTTGAGGTGTTGCTCAGTCAAGGCATTGAGGCAGCACGGGCTGTGGCGACAATCGGTTCCTAAGATTGCCCTATGGCGGAACTTTCCCGCGAACAAGTAGCCCATTTGGCAAAACTTGCGCGCCTTGCACTCACAGATGCTGAGTTAGAACATTATGCCCAGCAATTAGGTGTGATTCTCGATTCGGTTGCAAAAGTCACTGAGGTGGCCTCAAGCGGCATTAAGCCAACATCCCACGCAATCGAAATGACCAATGTTTTTCGCACAGATGAAGTAAGGCCGAGTTTCACAAGTGATGTAACAAGTCAGAATGCGCCTGAATGGGAAGATGAGCGATTTCGCGTTCCTAGAATTTTGGATGAAGAATGAGCGAACTAATCCGCAAAACTGCCGTTGAATTAGCGCAACTCATTGCCTCAGGCGAAGTTTCGAGTGAAGAGGTGACTCGTGCGCACCTTGAGCGAATTAATGAAGTTGATGGAGACGTTCACGCATTTTTATATGTTGATGAGACCAATGCACTTGAGGCTGCACGTGAGGTGGATAAAAACATTCAAGCAGGAAATCTTCAATCACCGCTTGCTGGTGTGCCATTAGCACTGAAAGATGTTTTGACGATGAAAGACGTTCCAACAACGTGTGGATCAAAAATTCTTGAAGGTTGGAAACCTCAATACGATTCAACAGTTGTGACACGTCTGCGCAATGCAGGTGTGATTATTTTGGGTAAAACCAATATGGATGAATTCGCAATGGGCTCATCAACTGAATATTCGGCCTATGGTCCAACGCGCAACCCTTGGGATTTAACCCGAATTCCTGGCGGTTCAGGCGGTGGATCGGCAGCATCACTTGCAGCATTCGAAGCACCACTTGCAATCGGTACTGATACAGGTGGTTCTATTCGGCAGCCTGCAGCGGTGACTGGAACAGTTGGTGTCAAACCAACCTACGGTGGTGTCTCCCGTTACGGACTTGTAGCGCTTGCCTCGAGTCTTGATCAGGCCGGTCCCTGCACGCGAAGTGTGATGGATGCAGCCTTATTGCATCAGCTCATTGCAGGTTATGACCCGATGGACTCAACTTCTATTAATTCACCTGTGCCAGATGTCGTGGCTGCTGCGAAAAACCAAAGTATTAAAGGTATGAAGATTGGATTAGTGAAACAGCTTGGTGGAGAGGGCTATCAAGCGGGCGTGCGAGAACGATTTGATGAAGTTGTAGCACTGCTTGGAAGTCTTGGTGCTGAAGTCATCGAGATTTCTTGTCCTTCATTTGAGTATGCGCTCGCTGCCTACTATTTGATTTTGCCAAGTGAATGTTCAAGTAATCTCGCAAAGTTTGATGGTATGCGCTACGGGCTACGAGTTGGCGATGACGGCAAACATTCGGTTGAAGAAGTAATGAGTTTGTCTCGTGCTGCTGGATTTGGGCCTGAAGTCAAGCGACGAATCATGCTTGGGACGTTTGCGCTCTCAAGCGGTTACTACGATGCCTATTATGGGTCTGCTCAAAAAGTGAGAACTCTGATTGCGAAAGATTTCACTGACGCATTCAGCCAAGTTGATGTTTTGATATCGCCAACCGCTCCAACTACCGCATTCAAGATTGGTGACAAGGTGGATGATCCCCTTGCAATGTATTTGAATGACGTAGCAACAATTCCAGTGAACCTTGCAGGTAACTGTGCGATGTCGATACCGATTGGACTTGCAAAAGAAGATAACCTGCCGGTCGGTCTACAGATCATGGCGCCAGTTATGGCTGACGACAGGCTCTACTTCCTTGGGGCAGTCATCGAGGCTGCGCTCGAAGCTCAATGGGGCCATCGGTTTATTGAAAAGGTTCCCTCATGAACGTGATGGACTTTGATGACGCAATAGAACAATTCGATCCTGTAATGGGTTTAGAGGTTCACGTGGAACTCTCAACGTTATCCAAGATGTTTTGTGGTTGCAAAACAGACTTTGGTGGACATCCAAACACGCATGTGTGCCCAGTTTGTTTGGGATTACCTGGCGCTCTTCCAGTGGTGAATGAGAAAGCGGTCGAATCAGCAATTCGAATTGGTTTAGCTCTCAATTGTGAGATTGCCTCATGGTGTCGTTTTGCCCGTAAGAATTATTTTTATCCCGATATGCCAAAGAACTTTCAAACTTCGCAGTACGACGAACCACTGTGTTTCAATGGATATCTAGACGTAGATGTTGTGACCGATGATGGTGTAAAGACGTTTCGAATCGAAATTGAACGTGCTCACATGGAAGAGGACACAGGAAAAGCCACTCACCAAGGTGGGCAAACGGGTCGAATTCATGGTGCTGATTATTCGTTACTTGATTACAACCGCGCAGGAATTCCACTTATCGAAATTGTGACGAAGCCCATCACGAACACGGGTAAACATGCGCCACTTGTTGCAAAGGCCTACGTGAGTGCACTTCGTGACTTGCTCCGAGCACTCGATGTAAGCGATGTTCGAATGGAAAAAGGGTCACTGCGGTGCGATGTGAACTTATCTCTACGTAAGGACGAGACAAGTGAATTTGGTACGAGAAGCGAAACAAAAAACGTCAACTCGCTTCGATCAGTTGAACGCGCAGTCCGATATGAAATCTCGCGACAAGCAGCGATGCTGAGTGGCGGTCAGAAAATAATTCAAGAAACCAGACACTGGCATGAAGA
>JAURLB010000183.1 GCA_030831445.1 Candidatus Nanopelagicales bacterium
CAGCTGCATTCATTTCTTCACGCACAATGTTTTCTATTTTTCTATACACTCGATAGCCAAGTGGTAACCACGAGAAAATTCCCGGTGCAATTCGGCGCACAAACCCAGCACGAACTAATAACTTATGGCTAATCAGTTCTGCATCGGCTGGGTCATCCCTGAGCGTTCGCAGGAACAATGTTGACATTCGTAGCACTGTGCCCTCCAATGCCCAAACTTACTAGTGGCACGCTTGAGAAAATCAGACATCAAGAAAGATTGTCGAATACTCCTCAATTTGGCTGAACCCAAGTCGTCGGTACAGGCTGAGTGCTGGCAGATTAAAGTCGTTGACATAGAGCGTGACTCTGAAGGCTATATCTCGCTGAATGATTGCTAATGCATCTGAAAAGTGCTGAGCAGATCGACCATGCCCCCGCCACTCTGGATGCATCCACACTCCCTGCACCTGGCACACATCTCCATATCGAATTGGCACATCAACTTTGAAGCGGAGCACCCCTTCGTCGTCAAAGTAACCAATACTGCGCTTTTGAAGAACTTGGTCGCGAAGGCGTTGCTTATAGGTTTCAAGATTATAGGGAGCTCTACCAACTTCACCAACGAACATAGCGTGCGACGCATCAAAATATTGATCAAAATCGTCGATTGTTATGTAGCGAATCATTGATTGCAGAGAACTTTCTATGTGTTTGTCGAGTAGTAAATAAGGTTGAGACGGTCGTTCACTTGCCACACTGCGCGATGGATCACTACTCGATAGCGCTTTCCAAAAAGTAGCAACATCATCTCGCGCGCCAACTATTGAGGCGATTTGGGCGTACTTCACATACGTGGTGTTTACAAATTGCTGCGCCTGTTGGTCACTCACAGAGATTGGCACAGCATTCCCTGATATAAAAAGCATTGATTCAATCGAACCATCGTCCAGCAATGCAAGCACAATGGAGTCTTCAGCATCTCTACCAAAGATCCGCTCAGCAACGAATACATACTGATCTAGATTGTCCGAGAGAAAGGCTTCGACAAGATGGCGATCTTTTGCAGTGAGTCGAACTGGAGGTTTCATTAGGT
This sequence comes from Candidatus Nanopelagicales bacterium, assembly GCA_030831445.1. Taxonomy (GTDB): domain Bacteria; phylum Actinomycetota; class Actinomycetes; order S36-B12; family UBA5976; genus JAFMIT01. The sequence goes on from JAURLB010000183.1 coordinate 1,075, forward strand.
CGTGACGACTACTGGCGTACCAGTCTGACCTTCCATCGTGGCTGCGAGCTTATTTGCCTCTTCAATTAATGTCGCGACAATTTCTGATTCAGGTACTGTTTTAATAACTTCACCTTTGACAAAGATTTGTCCTTTTCCATTCCCACTTGCTACGCCTAAATCAGCCTCGCGTGCTTCGCCCGGACCGTTAACGACACATCCCATGACAGCTACACGCAGTGGAACTTTCATTCCCTCTAGTCCAGCAGTGACGTCGTTTGCCAATTTATACACATCTACCTGTGCTCTTCCGCATGAAGGGCACGAGACGATTTCAAGTCCTCGTCTTCGTAGGTTCAGGGACTCAAGAATCTGCAATCCAACTTTCACTTCTTCAACCGGTGGGGCGGAGAGTGAGACTCGTATGGTGTCGCCGATTCCTTGCGAAAGCAATGCGCCGAATGCGACTGCGGATTTGATAGTCCCTTGAAAAGCTGGCCCTGCTTCAGTCACTCCTAGATGCAATGGATAGTCGCATTGCTCGGCAAGCATCTGGTATGCCAGAACCATCACAACAGGATCGTGGTGCTTCACAGAAATCTTAATGTCCTGAAAATCATGTTCTTCAAACAAACTAGCTTCCCACAGTGCTGACTCCACAAGTGCTTCCGGAGTTGCCTTGCCATATTTCTTCAGTAATCGAGGATCAAGTGAACCTGCATTCACCCCAATCCGAATTGGGGTTTGATGATCTTTGGCTGCTTTGGCAATTTCTTTTACTTTGTCGTCAAATTGTTTGATGTTTCCAGGGTTAACGCGAACACCAGCGCAACCCGCTTCAATTGCCGCGAAAACATATTTCGGTTGAAAATGAATGTCGGCAATCACTGGGATTCCTGACTTCTTCGCGATTGCCACGAGAGCATTCGCATCGTCCTGGCTAGGAACCGCAACACGTACTACTTGACAACCTGTCGCCGTGAGTTCCGCGATTTGCTGTAGTGTCGAATTGATATCTGCCGTGACCGTTGTCGCCATTGACTGGACAGAAACCGGTGCATCTCCACCGACTTCCACATCCTTGATGTGGTGCTTTAGAACGATTTTTCGACTCTTGCGACGAGGCCTGATGACAGGAGCTGGCATCTCGGGCATTCCTAGATTAATTGTCATAGGCACATTCTCTAATGAACCTAGCCAAACAGCGAGATGGGGTTGAGAATGTCAGCCACAATCACGATAAGTCCAGCAGACAGGAGCAGTGCGGCGACCACATAAGTAAGCGGTAAAGCGCGAGCTGTGTCAATCGGACCTGGATCTGGCATGTTACGAAGCCGAGCGATGCGCTTTCGAATCCCCTCGAATATTGCGCCAGCTGCGTGCCCACCATCAAGCGGTAACAGTGGGACGAGGTTGAAGATAAAGAGGAAGAGATTCAAACTCGCAGCAAGCCCGAGCAAATTCTGAACTTTTTCAATATTGCCAAGGTCGCTTGCAACTATCTCGCCAGAAATGCGGCTGACTCCAACCACACTTACAGGTCCATTTGGATCGCGATCCTCGCCATTGACCATGGTGACGACAAGCGCAGCAATTTTTTCTGGAAATGAAATGAGCGCTGAAATCGAAGCAGTTGTCATTCGCCACATTTCACCAGGAACAGCAGTAATAGGCATCGGCGCAAGAATAATTTCAGGAGATACACCTAAGAATCTGCGATCTATAACTTCACCTGTGGGATTTCCATCATCATCAACCATCGTGATATCGAGGGTTGCAAGCGTCACATCAAGTGATCTCTTCTGACCTGCAGAATTTTCAACGATGACAACCACGTCATTTGAAGTCGCTGTAGATATCGCACGACCAACATCTTGCCAGCTGTTGATTCTGGTCTGCCCAATGCGAACTAATCGCTCTCCTTCGCGGATCCCAGACAATGCAGCAGGGGTTTGGGGAGAATCAAGACAACCTGTTGCGGATCCATCTCCCCAAAGATCCGACTCGGTTGGTACACATGCAACGATTTCCCCCACTTGAGTGGTGGCTGTCGCCACGCCAATTCCAGAAAAGACTATCGAAAAGAATAAAACTGCAAGGACCAAGTTCATGAATGGTCCACCAATCATGATGATGAGTTTCTTCCAGACAGGTAGTGCATAAAAGGTTCTACCTTCTTCACCTGGCTGGATTTCTGCTGCACTTTCCTCTCTCGCATGATCAATCAGATCAGCAAATGGCCCGCCAACTCTTCGTTGGTCTTTTCGGGAGACTGCATACATCCCAATCATCCGGATATAGCCACCAAGCGGAATGGCTCGGATGGCGTACTTGGTCTCGCCGACCTGCTTTTTCCAAACGTGAGGTCCAAAGCCAACAGCGTATTCCGTGACCTTTACCCCGAATTTTTTAGCCGGAATCAGGTGGCCAAACTCATGCAGGGCGATAGAAAATCCTATAACGAGGAGGAAAATGAGTATTCCGACTAATTCCAACACGGTTTTAGATTAGACCAAGTCACCCACATACGCATAACCTTGGCGTATGAATTCACCAACTGGCGGTCCATCACTGGAGCAAAAACGTCATCTCGTAACGGCTATTCCTGGCCCAAAGTCTCAAGCGCTGCATTCAAGGCGTCAATCGGCAGTGTCTGCCGGTATCAGTTCCACTCTACCTATCTATGTTCAGGCTGCGGGCGATGGTGTCATCGTTGATATCGACGGCAATAGTTTGATTGATCTCGGTGCAGGTATTGCAGTTGTTAACGTTGGCAATAGTGCAACGAAAGTTGTCGCGAATGTGCAGGCACAGGTTGGCCAATTCACACATACATGTTTCATGGTTGCTCCGTATGAAGGGTACGTTGAAGTATGCGAAGCATTGAATGAATTAACGCCTGGAACTCATCCAAAAAAGTCTGCACTCTTTAATAGTGGTGCTGAAGCTGTTGAAAATGCAGTCAAAATTGCCCGTAGTTACACAAAGCGCCAAGCCATCGTGGTTTTCGAGCACGGCTATCATGGACGAACGAACATGACAATGGCAATGACCGCCAAGAACATGCCTTACAAACATACCTTTGGTCCATTCGCGAACGAGGTGTATCGAGTTCCAGTTTCGTACCCATTTAGAGATGAACGATCCGGAAGTGACGTCGCGAAAGATGCGATTACAAGAATTGAAAAAGAAGTTGGCGGCTCTAACGTTGCGGCTATTGTCATTGAACCTATTCAAGGTGAGGGCGGCTTTATTGTCCCAGCCCTTGGGTTCCTCCCCGCAATTCAGGCATACGCAAATGCCAATGGAATACTGTTCATTACCGATGAAATTCAAACTGGTTTTTGCCGGACAGGAAGTTGGTTTGCATCCGAGGATGAAAATCTCACGCCAGATTTGATTACCACCGCAAAGGGAATCGCTGGTGGTCTACCACTTGCCGCAGTCACCGGTCGTGCAGAAATTATGGACGCAATTCATCCCGGTGGTCTAGGTGGCACGTACGGCGGAAATCCAATTGCTTGTGCTGCGGCGCTCGGAGCAATTGCCACAATGAAAGATCTTGATCTCAACAGTAAAGCGACTCAGCTCGGTGAAGTGCTCACACAAAGACTCACTGAACTCAAAGCACAATTTTCAACAGTTGGTGACGTGCGAGGTCGCGGAGCAATGCAGGCGCTTGAATTTGTTCTTCCCGGTACAAAAGATCCGAATCCAGAGTTCACCTCCGCTGTAGCAAAACGTTGTCATGCTGCAGGAGTACTTGTATTGACCGCAGGAACGTATTCCAACGTCATTCGCTTGCTTCCGCCATTGACCATGAGTCTTGAACTTCTCAATGAAGGTCTTGATGTTCTTGAAGAGAGCATCGCTGACGTCATGCAGCAGATGGTGGGACCTGAGTTAGCGTCCCTCAAGTAACGGTTTCGTTTTCCAACTATCGTCATTTGATCCATCGCGCTTTCGTTTTGCTAATGCTGACAAACTTTCGAGTGCAACGCGATTTGCAAGTAATGCGGTGATGTCTGCATGGTCATACCCAGGGGCAACTTCCACAATGTCAATCCCCCAGACAGGAACTTTGTAACAAATCCAGCGAACTGCATCTAAGAGTTGGCGAGACGAGAGTCCTCCAGGTTCTGGTGTTCCTGTTCCTGGGGCACTTCCAGGGTCTACGACATCGATGTCGACTGAAAGATAAATGCCGTCACAATCCTTTAGAGCTAAAGCCACTGCTTCTTCGAGACAAACATCAAAGCCTCGAGATGTGATTTCTGTCATTTCATAACTTCGCATCCCTTGCTCTGCCATCCAGTCAAGGGTTTCTGGTTCTGGCCAATAGCCACGCAGTCCCATTTGAATAAAACGATCTCCTCGACATGCTCCCGATTCAAGTAAACGTCGCATAGGTTGACCGTGGCCAATCAAAGAGCCGAAGTTGATATCTCCCGTATCGGCGTGAGCATCAAAGTGAATGACTCCAACTTTGCCAAAACCTTTCGCGTTCGCAATACCTGTGACATTCGGCCACGTGACGGTGTGGTCTCCACCAAGAATGAGCGGTATCGCATCATGGCGAGCAATCGTGCTCACTGTATCTTCAAGTGCTTTACAAGACTTTTCGATGTCACCGGAGAACATTTCAACGTCTCCCATGTCAACTACGTTGATATCTCGAAGGGCATCAACACCTAATGCCAGCGAGGGTCGCGAGCCGTCATGTGGCAAGTAATCAGTACTCCTGATTGCGGATGGGCCAAATCGGGCTCCAGCTCGATACGAAGTGCCACCGTCAAATGGTGCACCAACAATCACTACATCGGCTTTCGTGAGAGCAGAAGTATCAGCAATATCGATTGCTTCTACACCTAAAAAGGTGATGTCTGGTCCAAACATTGCGCCATATCTCGTCATGGGTGAAGGCTAATGCAGAAGCTCCAAATGCGTAGTACCCTAGCCACATCTAGTTTCGAAGGGATTGGTGGGAAGTTCATCTTCCTTAAATTCCTATGTCAAACATCTACTCATTACCTCCAAGCGAACTCGCACAAGAAGCGGTAAAGCATGTTATTCACAAGCCGTTTTGGCAAAGCACCATCGAGAACCATCAGACCCAAATGATTCCACCAAATCTGAGGACGGATGTGCTCGTCGTAGGTGGTGGCTTCACTGGGTTATGGAGCGCTGTGCAACTACGGTTGCGTTATCCGTCGCTTCGCGTCGCCTTGGTGGACAAATCAACCTTTGCTGGCGAAGCTACGAGCCGTAATGGTGGATTCATTCACTCAACTCTTACACATGGATTTGAAAATTCTCTTCAACACTGGCCCGATGAAACATCTACTCTCATTGATCTTGGAAACAAAAATTTCAGTGCAATCAAATCTTTCATTGCTGAAAACCACATTGAGTGTGATTGGATTGATGCTGGCGAACTTGAAACTGCCCTGCTGCCATCTCAGATTGCAGAACTCGAACGCCAAGTGGAATTGGCAAATTCACTAGGACTTGGCTGGCAATTCTTAGACTTTGAATCAACCCAACAAAAGATTCACAATCCCCAACTCTTGGCCGCAAGTTTTGATCCTCATGGTGTAGCAACAATGAATCCCGCAAAACTTGCACTGGGACTGGTGAAGTACCTTGAACGCGAAGGCGTCGAACTGTTTCAACACACAGAAGTCACGAAAATTACAAGAAGCAATGGCACAATCGTCACGACGCATTCAGGCGGAGAAATACACTCCTCAAAAGTTATTGTTGCCTCCGGTGCACATTTCTTTGTCCATCCATTGACTCGGATGCGAACAATTCCAATCTATGACTACAGCATCGTATCGCGAGTACTGCAGCCGGAAGAACTGCAACTGCTTGGTTGGCAAGGCGAAGAAGGTGTGATTGATACTGGAAATCAATTTCATTATTACCGCCTCACACCAGATCGACGGATTCTGTGGGGCGGCTATGCGGCAAATTATCATTTCGGTAGCGCTATCAACGAATCCTTAACTTACCAACAGCAAGAATTTGCACAATTAGCCCAGGATTTCTTTGCGCTCTTTCCAAATTTAAAGCACATACATTTTGAATATGCTTGGGGTGGAGTCATCGATACCTGCAGCCGTTTTGTTCCATTCTTTCAAACAAGTCACCGCGGACAGGTGGTTCAGGCGGCCGGCTTCACAGGGCTTGGAGTGGCGACAAGTCGTTTTGCGGCGGATGTGATGATTGATTTGATTTTCGGAGAAACGACAGAGCGAACTGCCCTGGATATGGTCAAGTCAAAGCCGGTGCCATTTCCACCTGAACCTTTACGAAGCCTCAGTATTTGGCTCACCCGAGCATCACTACTACACGAAGATCGAACTGGAAAGCGAAATCTTTGGCTTCG
>JAURLB010000184.1 GCA_030831445.1 Candidatus Nanopelagicales bacterium
GCCGCAGGATGGCACACTTCCAGATGTAGCGCTGCAAAACATCAGTACTATTCCATTTAGTTTTTATCTCCATGTCCCATACTGCAAGAGTCGATGTGGGTATTGTGACTTCAACACTTACATTGCCAAAGAATTAGATCACCATAAACAATCAGAGTGGCTCGAAGCGGCAAAACGAGAAATATTGCTTGCCAAACGAATTGTTGGCGACATATCGCCGGTTGAAAGCGTGTTCGTGGGAGGTGGCACCCCGACACTCTTACCAGCGAATGAACTTGTCGCGACTCTTGATTGTATTCGAAATAATTTTGAGGTTGCCTCAGCACTCGAAGTGACGACTGAAGCAAATCCTGATTCAGTTTCTTTAGAAAGTTTGAGTCGACTTCGAGAAGCGGGTTTCAACAGGATATCGTTTGGAGTTCAAAGTTTTAGGGCAAGTGTGTTGCAAGTACTCGATCGAACACATGATCAAGACAATGTTTTTCGAGCAATCGATTGGGCGAAATCGGCGGGGTTTTCAAACCTTAGCATTGACCTCATTTACGGTGCACCAGGCGAAACCATTGAAGATGTTGAATATTCAATTCAAAAATTTTTGGATTTGGATATTCAACATATTTCGGCTTATGCACTCATTGTTGAAGATGGAACGCAGCTGTCTCGTAAGGTGAAGTCAGGTCTTATCGCCGCACCGGATGACGACCTCATGGCCGATAAATATGACCTCATTGATGAGATGCTTCATCAGGCTGGCTTTAGTTGGTATGAAATTTCGAACTGGTCAAAGCCAACATTCGAATCGGAACATAATTTGCATTATTGGAAAAATCACAATTGGTGGGGTGTCGGCCCAGGTGCCCATTCACATATCAATGGTGTTCGTTGGTGGAATGTTAAGTTACCAGGGGATTGGGTGAAGAAATTAGCGGCGAATCAATCTCCTGCATATGCGCGAGAACATTTGAGCGAAGCACAAATCCAGACCGAACACATCATGCTCAATCTCCGATTAGCGCGAGGACTTCAATTAGGTAATGTCCAAGAAAGTGTGATTCAAGATCTTGTGAGTGATCAACTGGTAGAAGTGAACGATGAGAGAGTTTCGCTCACGCGCAAAGGAAGATTGTTGGCTGACTATGTGGTGAGGATTCTCACCACATAGTCAGGTTGTACAACTACTTGACCATCCGCAGGGTAATTGGATAGCGATAAGCCTCTCCATTTGAAGTCTTTACTGCGGCAACAATTGGAAGAATGAAAGCCAAAATAGCAACTACGAACAGCAACACGAATCCGATTAAAACAAAGACAAGAATGGCTGACACAATTGCATAAATAATTATTGAAATCTGAAAATTGAGTGACTCAACTGCATTTGTTCGCACAAACTGTGAATCTCTTCCTTTTGTGAGCATGATAACTAGCGGAACAATGAAACCTAACCCAGTGATGAGATTGATGAGAGTTCCTAAGTGGGCGATAACTGCAAAGTTATTGTCGCCTTTGTTGTCACCATTGACACTCGGTGGTGGTGGTGGGGTATATGACATGGATTTCCTTTCTGGGCGAATTTTATGACCATGGCTCGAGCAGACTTCTCCAACTCACCCTAAAATTGGCACTCTATTAGGTTGAGTGCCAAAAGGTAGGGTTTAGGTGGACAGGCGACTTTCCGTTCTGCGAGCAATCGTAGAAGAGTTTGTGCGCTCAGGGGAGCCAGTGGGCTCGAGGGTCATTGCTCAAAAACATAGTTTGGGGGTATCTCCCGCCACAATTCGAAATGATATGGCGAGCCTCGAAGATGAAGGGCTGATAACTGCTCCACATACGAGTGCTGGCCGTATTCCAACCGACCTTGGCTATCGCACCTTTGTGGACAAACTCTCGTCAGTTAAACCGCTCAGTATTGCCGAACGAAATGCGATAGAACAGTTCTTAGGTGCAGCGGTTGATCTTGATGACATCATGTCTCGCACCACCAAGATACTTTCAACGCTCACTCATCAAGTTGCAATTGTTCAGTACCCCACATTGCAACGAACTACTTTGCGCCATATAGACCTCGTAGGACTTACAAACTCAAGAATTATGGTCATCGTCATTTCAAGTACAGGGCGAGTTGAGCAGCAACTGGTGGAAGTGAAAAGTGGGATCACTGACAGTCAAATTGACGATTTGAAGCAACTATTGAACCACGCATGTGCCAATAAAAACTTTTCCGATATTCCAGAAATTCTTTCAGCCATACTCTTAGATCAACACAATGCGAATCAAGAAGCGCTTGGACTCGTGATTCAGGCATTGAGCTCAGCCGTCGTCGAACGCGGGGATGAACGAGTGTTGATTGCTGGGACGTCTAACGTAACGAAGTTTGAAAGTGTTAAAAATCTCGCGCCCCTTTTAGAAGCGCTTGAAGAAAATGTGGTGCTTTTGAAATTACTCGGTGAGATTACTGGAGTTGAAGCACTAGAAGTCAAAATTGGTAAAGAGAATTCACTCGCCGGACTTCTGGGAACATCTGTAGTCACGTCTTCCTACAAAGCCAGCGATGTGCCAGTAGCGAAGTTGGGAATCGTTGGCTCCACACATATGGATTATGAGGTGAACATGGCAGCAGTATCTGCTGTTGCGAATTACATCAGTCGATTTTTGCAAGAGGCTCAATAATGAGTGTTGATTATTACCAAGTTTTAGGCGTGGCACCTGATGCATCCGCGGAAGAAATCAAGAAGGCCTACCGGAAACTCGCTCGCGAACTGCATCCGGATGTAAACCCAGATCCTCAAACTCAAGAGCGTTTCAAAGAAGTCACTATCGCCTACGAGATACTCTCTGATCCAGAGAAGCGGCGAGTGTTCGACATGGGTGGAAACCCGATGGATGAATTTGCTGATGCATTCGGATTCGGCGACTTTATGGGTGCATTCTTTGGCGGAGGTTCCCGAGGGCCAAGACCTCGAGTTGCTCGTGGACGTGATGCCCTGATTCGCATTGAAATAGATTTGAAAGACGCAATTTTCGGTGCAGACAAATCAATCACAGTGGACAGTGCAGTTGCCTGCGCTACCTGTCAGGGACTTGGCACCAAAAATGGGACGCAACCTGTCACGTGCACGAGTTGTAAAGGGCGAGGTGAGACGCAAACTGTGCAACGATCATTTCTCGGTCAAGTCATGATGACACGAGAGTGTGCTACTTGCCGGGGATTTGGTTCGGTAATCACCGATCCTTGTTCGGAGTGTGCGAGTGAAGGGCGGGTTCGAACTCGACAGTCACTTGATTTCAAAATTCCACCTGGCGTTGAATCAGGGAGTCGTATTCAATTGGTAGGGCGAGGTGAAGTTGGACTCGGCGGTGGGCCGGCTGCAGATTTGTATGTAGAAATTCATGTGGCTGAACATCCAACCTTCCACCGGCAGGGCTTCAATTTGCATTGCGACATTCAGCTTCCAATGACCGCCGCCGCACTCGGAACGACGCTCACGCTCGAGACTTTGCGGGGTGAAGTGGAACTCACAATTCCTGCAGGTACCCAATCGGCGGATACGTTGAAGCGTAAAGGTGAGGGTGTTCCACATTTACGCGGAAATGGTGTTGGTGATTTGTATGTCCACATCAGTGTTGTGACGCCGACAAAGTTGGATGCAGAGCAAGCTGACTTACTGAAAAAGTTAGCTGAACTCCGTCATGAAGAATCCCCCGAAGCCGTGGTGAGTGAAACTTCGAATGGATTTTTTGATCGACTTCGAGATGTATTTGGTGGTCGCTAGTGGTTGAGTCCTTGTTTTTGATTGAACCCGCAAAATTAGCTCAAACTTCAGCGGGAGCACTGTTGACGCTCGATGGTGACGAAGGATTCCATGCCGTATCTGTTCAAAGAATGAAAGTGGGAAGTTCACTTTTACTGGCTGATGGTGAAGGTGTTGTTGCCCACTGCACAGTTGAAAGTGTTGAAGGAAAAGCAACTTTAAATGCGCGCGTTCTTGCGCTCACAACAACTCCACCACCACAACCCCGATTGGTTGTGGTGCAGGCTCTTGCTAAGGGGGAGCGGGGTGAACTTGCCGTAGAACTCTTAACCGAAGTTGGAGTTGATCTCATAGTGCCTTGGGCGGCGAGCCGGTGCATTGTGAAATGGGATGAAGAAAAGTCTGAAAAAGGTGTGAAGAAATGGCGAACTACCGCTCGAGAAGCATCAAAACAAGCAAGGCGGGCAACAATTCCGCAAGTCACAAATTTGGCTCAGACGAGTGATGTTTGTCGTTTGATTTCGGAAACAAGCCACGCGTTCATCTTGCATGAGACTGGGCAGGTAAAACTCTCAAGCGTTTCAATTCCTTTGCAAGGAGATGTTTTGCTCGTAGTTGGGCCAGAAGGTGGCTTAACTGAGGAAGAATTGGAACAATTCACCCAGAAAGGTGGCACGATTGCCAGGCTTGGTCCAACCATTTTGCGAACATCGACTGCGGGTACAGTGGCGGCAGGTATTGTGATGTCAAGAACGAATCGGTGGCTCTGAATGAACAGTTGTGTGTTTTGTAGCATCGTTACTGGAGATATTCCGGCATCAAAGGTTTACGAAAATACCGAATTTCTCGCATTTCACGATATTCAACCAGTTGCGCCAATTCACGTAGTGGTTATTCCAAAAGAGCATGTGGGAAACGTTGCAGAGTTTGCCAAGTCATCAGAGGCAAATTTTCTGGAAGCAATCGCAGAGACTGCTTCAACGTTTAACCATAATGGGTATCGAGTTATTTTCAACACTGGCGCAGATGCAGGTCAAAGTGTTTTCCACGTTCACGCTCACATTTTGGCGGGCGAACGACTTTCGGCGATGAATTGAAATGGGCAAAATGGTTGAGAGTGTCATAGTTGTGCCTTCGAGTATCGCAATGGTTTCAATTGTTGGATCAGGCGATGAAATTCTCAAAGCGATTGAGCAACAAACTCCTGAAGCCAACATCATGGTGAGAGGCAATGAGATTCACATAACCGGCGAAAGTGAAGTAGTAGCACTCCTTGATCAACTCTTCGCCGAATTACAGGTGATCGTTCGAACGGGTGCAACGTTGAATCCAGAAGCCGCGATTCGCTCCATTCAGATCTTGAAACAGGAGAAGTCACTTTCGCCTTCAGATGTTTTGACTACAGGAATTCTCAGTAATCGTGGGCGAACAATTCGCGCCAAAACACTGAACCAAAAGAAGTATGTAGACGCAATTGATAATCACACAATCGTGTTTGGACTTGGACCTGCAGGAACTGGCAAGACGTATCTTGCAGTGGCGAAAGCCATACAAGCGCTTCAGGCAAAGCGGGTGAACCGAATTGTTCTCACCAGACCTGCAGTTGAAGCCGGTGAGCGGCTCGGTTTTCTGCCGGGAACGCTGAGTGAAAAAATCGATCCGTATCTGCGTCCACTCTACGATGCCTTGCACGACATGATTGAGCCTGAAAAGATTCCAAGATTGATGACAAGCGGCACAATCGAGGTAGCGCCTCTTGCATATATGCGTGGACGCACTCTCAATGATGCTTTCATCATTTTGGATGAAGCCCAAAACACCACTGCGGAACAAATGAAAATGTTTCTCACCAGGCTTGGTTTTGGTTCAAAAATGGTGATAACAGGTGACACAACGCAGGTAGACCTTCCACTCGGAACTCGTAGCGGCTTAAAAGTTGTGCAAGAGATTTTAGAAAAAGTTGAAGATGTGAAGTTTTGCAGACTCAGTTCGCAGGACGTAGTACGGCACAAATTGGTTGCCGACATTGTTGATGCTTACACGCGCTGGGACGAACTGAAAACGCAAGGGAAATAGTGTGATGCAAAGCATCCAGCTTTCTAATGAAACTGAGGTTCACATCAATGAACCGAGAGTCTTGCAAACAGCAATATTCGCCATGGGTTACATGGGACTTGAAATAGAAACGGAACTCTCAATAAGTTTTATTGATATCGACCAGATGCGACAACTCAATCTTGACTACATGCAAGAGGATGCCCCCACTGATGTGTTGGCATTCCCTATGGACGAACTCAAACCAGCAGCACCTGGTCAGCGTGCGGAGGTTGGAATTCTGGGCGACTTGGTGTTTTCGCCGCACTACATCAAAAACCAAGCCGAAAGCCAAAATGCGGAATTTGAAGATGAACTGGACCTCTTAGTAGTGCATGGTGTGCTCCATTGCTTGGGTTTTGACCACCAAGAGGAAACTGAGCACAAAGAAATGTTTGATCTGCAAGCAGAAATTCTTGAAGCACTGGCAGAATATCGCCTAGGTGAATCAGTTGAGTAACTACATATTTCTCGTCTCCATGCTCCTAGTAGCTGGACTAGCTTCGGTCATCGAAGCAGCCATATCCCGTACTAGCCTGGCTCGGATTGAAGAGTTAGAAGAAGAGCAACAGGGCAAATATCGGCGAGCCCTTTGGGTTGTTGAACAAAAAGCGGCCTGCGTAGGTGCGTTTCAGCTCATCTATTTGTTTGCGCTCATTGCTACCAGCATTTTCGCCTTACGAATATTTGATGGCTATCTAGAGTTAGATAGAACTATCGGTGACCTCGTCACTTTATTTGCACTTACC
>JAURLB010000185.1 GCA_030831445.1 Candidatus Nanopelagicales bacterium
GGCAATGCGAAAAGCCGGAAAATTGCCAGGAGATGTTCATCAAGCGGTCTATACCCTTGAATATGGTGAAGCAACGCTCGAAGTTCACAAAGAAGACATAAAGCCAGGCATGAAAGTTTTAATTATCGATGACGTGCTTGCTACTGGTGGCACAGCCCTTGCGGCAGCTCAGCTGGTGGAAAGTGCCCAAGCGGAAGTAGTAGGTTTCGGATTCGTATTAGATCTTGAGTTTTTGGGTGGCAGAAATAGACTCAAGAAATACGCAATTCACAGTTTGAAGAGCATAACCTCATAGGGAATTGGTGAACACCCATGTCTGGCGATAAATCAACGACTGATGTGGAAACGGCGAGTAATTTTCCCGAAGTTCTCGCTCAATACGAAACAGAACTCAAAGCAGTTTTGAGTACGCTCAAAAAATATCACCCAAAATCTGACTCTGATCTTGTGAAACGTGCATTCGAAAAAGCGGCGTATTTGCATCGCTATCAATTGCGCAAGAGCGGTGAACCATATATTTCCCATCCACTTGCCGCAGCACTTATTCTTGCTGACCTTGGTATGACGGCGCCAACTCTGGCAGCAGCAATCCTGCATGACACCGTCGAAGACACTGAATATTCATTACAGGAACTTCAAGCCGAATTCGGAGAAGAAATAGCGCTCTTGGTTGACGGCGTGACGAAACTCGACAAAGTGACGTATGGGGAAGCTAGCGCTGCTGAGACTGTGCGAAAAATGGTCGTTGCAATGGCGCGTGATATTCGCGTGTTGGTCATCAAGTTAGCCGACCGGCTTCACAACATGCGAACTCTCAATTTTGTTACCCCAGAAAAGCAGCAGGCTAAGTCGAGGGAAACCTTAGATATTTTTGCTCCGCTTGCCCATAGGCTTGGTATGAATACGTTGAAATGGGAACTGGAAGATCTCAGTTTCAAGTATCTCAACCCAAAACGGTATGAGGAAATTATTCGCCTAGTTGAGACTAAAGCTCCTGAGCGAGATAAGGCACTGCAAGAAGTCATACGTGAAGTTGAAACGGATCTCAAGAGTGGTGGGGTCAAGGCAACGGTGGTCGGTCGGCCAAAACATTACTACAGCGTGTATCAGAAAATGATTGTTCGCGGTCGAGATCTCGATGAGATTTATGACCTCATCGGAATTCGTATACTTGTGAAGAATGTTGGAGACTGCTACAGCGTGCTAGGTCGAATCCACGCCAAGTGGAATCCAGTCCCTGGACGATTCAAAGATTACATTGCGATGCCAAAATTCACGATGTATCAGTCTTTACACACAACCGTGATTGGTCCACATGGAAGGCCAGTAGAGTTTCAAATTCGCACCGAGGACATGCACAGACAAGCGGAATATGGAATTGCGGCACATTGGCGCTACAAGGCGAGTAAAGATGCCAAGGCCCCAGATGACTTGTCGTGGCTTCGACAATTGTTGGATTGGCAGCGTGAAGCAGAAGATCCAGATGAATTTTTGGATTCGCTGCGCTATGACCTCGCGTCGAAAGAGGTGTATGTATTTACACCGAAAGGTGACGTAATGGCGCTTCCTGTGGGCTCAACTCCAGTTGATTTCGCGTACAGTGTTCACACCGATGTTGGGCACCGATGTGTTGGTGCACGAGTGAATGGCAAGTTGGTTCCACTTGAATCTCAATTGTCTAATGGTGATGTTATTGAGATCTTCACATCAAAAGCGCAAGATGCGGCACCGAATCGAGACTGGCTCAACTTCGTCGCAAGTTCCAGAGCAAAAGCCAAAATAAAAGCGTGGTTCTCCAAAGAGCGTCGAGAAGGTGCCGAAGAGGTCGGCCGCGATGCGATTGTGAAGGGGATGCGCAAACAAGGCTTGCCGTTACAACGACTTATGACTCCAGCGATTATGAATTCCCTCGCAGCGGACTTGCGCTATCCCGATGTGACTGCGTTGTATGCGGCAGTTGGGGACAATAAGATTTCTGCATCATTCATCATTCAACGACTACTGCAATCACATGGCGGGGTTGAAGGGTTACTTGAAGACCTTTCTGAAACTGTCACGCCAACCAGAGTTTCACGCAAAAAAGGTTTACCGCAATCCGATCCAGGAGTCGAAGTTGAGGGTGCGGCAGACATCATGGTCAAACTCGCACGTTGTTGCACGCCAGTGCCGGGGGATGAGATTGTGGGCTATGTAACCCGTGGTCATGGAGTAAGTGTCCATCGAGCGGATTGTTCAAATGTTGAAGCCATATCGGTAGAAAATCAGCGATTCTTGGATGTGAAATGGGCACCTCGAGCCAACAGTGTCTTCCTGGTCAACATCCAGATAGAGGCAATTGATCGGGCGAGATTGCTGTCTGATGTCACGAAAGCGCTCTCGGATCATCATGTGAATATCTTGAGCGCTTCGGTGACCACAACTCGAGATCGTGTTGCACTCTCACGTTTTACGTTTGAAATGTCTGACCCACGTCACTTAGGTGGCATTCTTCAATCAATCAAGCAAATTGATGGTGTCTACGACTGCTATCGCGTCTAAGCGTGCTTCATAGCGGCATCGAGAAGCGCTCGAGCACTTGCAACTTGCGCTTCAAGAGCACTCACTTCGGAAGAGCCGTTACGGCGAGCTATTTCGAGCTCTTTTTCTAGCTTGTCCACATTATCTTGAAACTTGCTAGCGGTACTTGCAGCGAACGCTTTACGATTTGGGTCGGTTTTTCGCCATTCCTCGAGTTCGGCCTCTTTGATTGCATTTTCAACAGCTGAAAGTCGCGCTTCAACTTCTTTAACGTTCTTACGTGGAACATGCCCAATCTTTGACCATTCTTCGCGAATTTTTTTGAATGCGCTGCGCGCACGCTTGTGGTCTGTCACTGGCACGAGCTCTTCGGCGCGTTGAAGTAGTGCATTCTTTTTCTCAAGGTTTGCCATCTGCTCTGATTCTTGACCCTCGAGCGCTTTAGAACGTGCCTCATAGAAAGCGTTTTGCGCTTCGCGGAATTGATTCCACAGTTTTTGTTCGTCCTTCTGGTTTCCACGTGGTGCGGCTTTCCAAAGATTCAAAAGTTCTTGGAAACGCTTTGCAGTTCTCATCCAGTCGGTAGAGGTTGCTAATTGTCGGGCTTCTTCGATAATCGCCGTCTTTGTCGCCTTCGACTCCGCACTTACCTTCGAAAGCTCAGCAAAATGCGCCCGGCGTGCGCGATCAAATGCCCAACGAGCATTCTTGAACCGTACCCACAACGCTTCATCATTTTGTTTCGTTGTGCGAGGAAGTCGTTTCCATTCGGCGAGCAATTCTTCGAAACGTGCTTGGGTGGCTTTCCACTTGTTAGACGTTGCAAGTGTTTCTGCTTCTTTGGCGATTTCCTCTTTGCGAAGGAGTGCAGCTTCTCGAGCTAATGCTCGATGTGCATCTCTTTCAGCAGCGACAGCATCAGCTAAGAGCAAAATTTCTGTGGCAAGTACACCAAAAACTGAGAGATCTCCAAGAACATTTGGCTCTTCAAACTGCGCCTTCAGCTTGGTTGCCATTTCTCGAGCCCCTGAAATTGAACCAACGCCAGCTTTTAATCGCTCAAGAACGAGTTTCGCGTCTGCTAAGAGATTGTCATAGCGGGTGGTGTAAAACACGAGTGCTTGCTCAGCGTTACCTGCTGTGTACTGACCCACTTGTCGGGCGGTACCTTCAAATATGACGAAGACGGTGCCATCTTCGAGTGCGTGTCCAAACTGATGTGTAATCATTTAGTTGTTCACCTCCACGAAGCTTGCATCAAGAATGCCAATAGCTTCAGCTGGTGCACCATCGGTAGCGCCAGCAGCAACACCCGCTGCAGCAATCTTTTCGACGATATCAAGACCTTGAATAACTTTGCCAAACACGGTGTAAGTGGGGGAGAGTTGGGAGTCTTGAAACACAATGAAGAACTGACTGCCACTTGTTCCTGGCTGACCTGAGTTAGCCATTGCTACGACGCCTTTCGCGTACGTCGCAGGATTGGCCGTCGGTAAATTTTCTTCCGCTATTCGAAACCCAGGTGAACCCATTCCAGTTCCAGTTGGGTCTCCACATTGCAAGACGTAAATCCCTGAGGTCACAATGCGATGACAAGGGGAGTTGTCAAAGAAATTATTCAGAGTTAAGAACTCCATTGAACTTGCGGTGACAGGGGCCAGACTCGCATCAACTTCGATCACAATATCGCCACAATTTGTATTGAGGGTCCAGTTATATGTACCCGAATCTGTGGATGCCGCTGGAGCGGTTTGCCACTGTGATGGATTGGAGTTTGCGGATGGTGCCGGTTGGCAGACACCCGATGACGTTTCGGAATCGCCAGTAAAAAAGATTACAAAAATTACGGCCAAGATCGCGAGCCCACCAATGACGCCAAAAATGAGTGACGTTGAACCGTTGCGGCCATTCTTGAGTTGTCGCTCACGCTTCGCCCTTGCTAATTCGCGCTCACGCTTATTTGAAGATGCCACTTTTCCTCCAAGGCCCTTAAGGTGGGTAAGTCTAAGAGGTAGCAAGATATGGCGAAAATACCCATCTCCCGAGGCTCTTCAATGTAGGATTGTGCTGCCGCAGACCGTCTATCTGAGGGGTGAATGTGCTTATCACAGGGTTTCCTGCCGGCCCGTGGGCAACGAATTGTTGGATTCTTGCCCCGAGCCCTAATTCTGAATGTCTCATAATTGATCCGGGATACGACTCGCTTGAGCCGATAAAAGACATATTGCTTGCCCAGAACCTCAAGCCGGTTGCGGCACTCCTCACGCACGGGCATATCGATCACATGTGGAGTGTTACCCCGTTAGCTGATAGTTACGAGATTCCAGCGATGATTCACGATGCGGATCGGAATTTGCTGAGTCACCCTGAGAATGCAATTAGCGATGCAGGTAGAGACATGATTGTGCAACTTGGAGGAAAATTTCAAGAACCTCAGCAGGTAACAACGTTTTCAGGTGTTGCAGACATTTCACTTCTCGGCTTTAAGTTTTCCATTCTCCACTTACCTGGTCACACTCCAGGATCTATCGGATTCTTCCTCAATGAACATGAAACATTCTTCAGTGGTGATGTGTTATTCCAAGCAGGTATCGGCAGGACTGATTTGCCGGGTGGCGATATCTCAAATATGCAGGGAAGTATTCAAAAGTTGTTTCGAGTTCTTCCTGATTCCACAAGTGTGCTGTGTGGTCATGGAAATTCAACCACAATTGGAGATGAGCGAAAGTCCAACCCATATATTCAAGATTGGATTAAACATGACTGAAATTTTTAAAGCACCAAAAGGTGTTCCAGATTATGTTCCTGAAGAGTCAGGAATGTTTCTTGCGGTCAAAGAAGCACTCATTGGGCCAATCTTGAATGCAAACTATCAATATATTGAATTACCGGTTTACGAAGATACAGCTCTCTTTGAACGTGGAGTTGGCCAGTCAACAGATGTCGTGCAGAAAGAAATGTTCACCTTTGAAGACAGGGGAGGTCGATCTATCACCTTGAGACCAGAGGGAACAGCTGGTGTGATGAGAGCGGTGATTGAACACAACCTTCATAAAGGCCAGTTACCATTGAAACTTTGGTACGCAGGAGCCTTCTTCCGAGCCGAACGCCCACAGGCTGGGAGATATCGGCAGTTGCAACAAGTTGGAATTGA
>JAURLB010000186.1 GCA_030831445.1 Candidatus Nanopelagicales bacterium
CCAAAGAGTGAAATTGCAATTGAAGTTAAGCCGACAATAAGCGGCATTCCGGCTGCAACTAATGCGCCAAATACGAAAAGTAACAAAATGAGCGTCAGTGGAATTGAGATCAATTCAGCTTTGTAAATATCAGCAGCAATCTGTCCGTTAATCGCGTTATAGATCGCACCTGCGCCACCAACGTAATACTCAACGTTGCCATCTTTATTTGGAATCAATTCGTCCACGTCGCGTGCAATCTCGTTTTTCAAATCGAGCGATTCGGGATTGATATAAACGAAAATGAGCCCAAGTGACCCATCTTGACTTTGAAACTGTGGTTGTAATGTGGGTGGGAGCTGCCAAAATGAGACAATTTCACTCACCCCTTTGACGTCACGGATCCTTTCAGTGATACTTTCAACGCTCTGTATGACCTCAGGATCTAGTACTGCGTTTGTGGTGTCTCTCATTCCGACTGCAATATTGAGATGGGGTTCTTCAGCATCGAAATCGTTCTCTAATATCTCAAATACTTGTGCTGCGTCACTGCCTGGATTTTGATATCCACCACCGGTAAGCCCCCCAATCGCTGTGCTCCCAACGAGTAATGAAGTAATTGCAAACAGCACACTTGCAATAAGCACAGTCTTTGCATGGAGCGTTGTAATGCGCCCCAATAAATTGAGCATAGTTAACCCTTTGAGTCAAGATCGAACGATGTGAAAGCTATCTCGTAGTCAAAATCTAGTGCACGATAGAGGTCGAGCGCATTTTGATTCTGCTGATAAACCCCCAATGAGACGCCGTTCACATTGAGCGCAAAACTCTCTTGAATTGCTCTGATTGTCAGTTCTCGCGCAAGCCCCATACGTCGGTAACTTGGGTGAACGGCCAAGGATGCAAGATGTGCATGGCGATTTGGATAGATTGTGGATGCGATACTTCCCGCAATCTCACCGTCAATCTCCGTCAGCAACCAAAAATCAATTTCGTCCACACCGGGCAGTGCTGATGCTTTCGGTGATGCTATTTTCAAAAACGCTGTGATGTCTTTATCTCGTGAATTATCTACTACTTTATGGATCCGAGAATCCAGCGCGCGTGGCGGATATGGTTGAAGCTTTAAAAACCACACCCATTCAGAACGGGTAGAGAGTTGTAATTGTTTGGCTAATGCTCTGGGCACACTCACTCGAGGAATAGAACAGCCCCGCTTCACACACTCATGGATGATGTTCACATATTCTGTTGGTGAGAGCTCACCTTCAATGGCCATCCAACCACCTTCTTTGCCCGTTGTATGAATGGCAATGGCAGTCTCTGTTTGATAGCCATGAAGAAAGTCTTCTTCTTGAATAAAGTGTTCTAGAAATGGATATGGACCTAAGGTTTCAACGGCGTAGTTGGTAAGAGATTGCATTACATTCGAAAAGACTCGTAGAGAATCTCTCTCCTTTCAAAACCTAAGTTTACGTTCTGCTCATGCGTAATCTGGATACTTCCTTGAATACGCTTCTCACGTGGCAATTTTGGTTGATGAGGCGCTGTGGCCAAGGTGGGATCGGTATTGGTGTCACCTGATAAGTGACACTTCATTGTCCGAACTTCACGAATTCGCCGATCTTCTCGGCATTCCAGAGCGAGCATTCGGTGGCGACCACTACGACATCCCATCCGAGGTGAGAGAAAAAGCAATAGCACTTGGAGCCCGACCTGTTTCTTCGCGAGCGATAGTTGAAGCACTCATCGCAGCGGGATTACGAAAGCGAGTTAAACACCAGCCGTAAAATCTCTTCGCAACCTATATTCTGCCCAAAAAGATGCGAATGGAACGGTTCCTGCAATGGCATAGAGCAATATTTTGCCAATTGACCAACGTTTTCTAAATCCTAATTCCACTGCTGCCACAAAATAGAGAATGTAAAGCCAACCATGTGCCATCCAGGCGTACGCCGTCCACGTTCCAGTGCCAGCAAATACATATTTATAAGGAATTGCAACAAGCGTCAAGAACGCCAGAACGATGCCGGTCACAATCGCAAGGATGCGATACACAGTGGTTCCAGATGCTTGTGAGGTCATGCTCAAAATCTACAGGCTTTCGGCGTGTTTGCGCCATTCGTCACGAACATACTTCACCCACAATAAGAGAGTAAAGCCAGCGAAAATCCACCACTGCCAGGCATAAAAGAGATTTCGGATATCAATTCCCGCTGGCGGAAGTATCAATAACTCTTCGTCAATCGTGACATCAAGTGTTTCAGTATCACTCGTAATTGATTGCACAATCACGAAGCCGTCATACAAACTTTGTTTGTAGTGGTGCACGAGTGCATGAATATTGAGCTCAGTTAACGAAGTTTCCGGCATTTGACCAAGTGCTAAAGGTTCATAGCTTTGAGCTGGTTGTAATCGTCCTTGAATCGTGAGTGGGATCGCTTCAAATTGACCAGTAGAGGTGTTACCCAGAAACACAACAATTGGTAAGTCGTTGGAATTTTCAAACAAACACAAACGTCCTTGTATTGTTTCTGAGCGCAAGTCTAGAGAATCATCACAACTGAGAGTTCCTTGAAGTGTGACTCGTCGAGCAAATGTAGATTCTTGAACATACGATTCTGACTCATGAATTTGAGATAGGGCCACAGGTTGAGCATTTAACACTTCATTTTGAATATCCACTCGCTCTGATTGAGCAAACTGCCATAACCCCAATGCGGATGTGAAACCGATTATCAACAGTGCGATAAAGCCAGATACCACAACGCGAATGAGAAATTGTTTATTCATTGGGTTGTGAAGATTTGTTGAACTTTTCATCAAGTCCACGGAGGCGCTTATTCATGTTTCGCCACAACAAAACTACTGCAATCAGCATCCCGAAGAAGAAAATTCCGCCGATGAAGCCTGGCGTAAAAGCCTCGCGTGGCACATCCTCAAGATTCGTTTCAGCTAGACGGAGAACTAAGTTTTTCATATTGCTAAGACTACTCGCTTTCCTCTTCGCTAGAGTTGTAGTCTCAATCGCCCAAGGAGTGTAGGTATGGAAATCCCCCCTCACCTCCATGAGCGTTATGGAATTCGAAAGAAACGTTTCCCTGTCGGATTTGTTGCAGGACTTCTACTCATAATCTCACTTGTCGCCTACCCATTCATTATTCGTGACCAAGTCACTATTCGTTTGATTTCCTGGCAAGCAAATGCAACAGACGTAACACTTAACTGGCGCTATGAGGGTGAGATACCTGACACTGTATGGTGTTTGATCGAAGTGCAAGATGAAGATCGATTTGATATCGGATTTGCTTTCGTTGAATTGAGTCAAACAGATGCCAACCGGACACTTCAGCATACTGTTACAACCACCCAGAGAGCATTTGCTGTTCTCGCCCCACTTTGCGAAAAGGACATCACACGCTTGCCTGGTAGTTTCTTCAAACCAGGAGTAATTCCACCAGCACAACTCCCGCCACTCTTTGCGCCGTGGCAATTGCCATAGAATCGGATTTTGGGAGATTACATGAGTGAACACATCACCTGGCTCACACCAGAAGCACACAACCGACTTGTTGAAGAATTGGCCGAACGCCAAGGCCCAATCCGTGAAGAAATCACTCTGAAGATTGCTGAAGCGCGAGCTGAGGGTGATCTCAAAGAAAACGGCGGATACCACGCAGCGAGAGAAGAGCAGGGCAAGAATGAGGCTCGCATCAAGCACTTGCAGTATTTACTCGAAAACTCAATGGTCGGTTCACCCGAAGTGCCCGATGGTGAAGCCCATATTGGCCGAGTAGTCACAATTGAATTCGCAGAGAACGACACTGAAACGTATCTCTTGGCGTCAGCCGAAGAAAAAGGTGCGAAGTATGAAGTTCTGTCTTACTCATCTCCTCTAGGTGAAGCGTTGATTGGTAAACGCATCGGAGACGAAGTGGAATACCGACTTCCAAACGGCAAAATTACCCGTGTCATGCTCGTGGATGTGCAAAATTCCTAAACAAAGTGTTGTTCTACCTTTTGTGCAACGACGAATTCCACTCTTGCGTGAACTACCAGTAGAAATAACAGCACTTGCCCTGATCGCGTTCTCGGTATCGCTTGGCTTCGGAATTGTCGTTCCCGTCATTCCAACTTTTGCCAGAGAGTTTGGTGTCTCTGCAATCGCCGCTACAAGTGTGGTGTCGGTTTTTGCTGGCATGCGACTTGTTGCATCCCCTGTAGCGGCAAAGCTCGTCGATCGAATTGGTGAAAGAAAAGTGCTCACCTGGGGGCTAGCAATTGTAAGTATCAGCTCTTTTCTTTCTGCGTTTTCGCAAAACTTTGTACAGCTCATCATTGCTAGAGGCATTGGCGGAGTTGGCAGCACGATGTACACATTGGCGTCAATGGCACTACTGCTTAAAGTTGTTGACATCAATGAACGAGGGCGTGCATCTTCTGCATGGACAGGTGGATTTTTAATTGGTGGTCTAACCGGCCCAGCACTCGGCGGACTTGTTGCTGCCATTTCTATTCGTGCACCATTCTTTGTTTACGGCCTCACACTCATCGCGGCAGGGTTTATCTCCTGGAAGACCCTGCAACATGCATCGCTCCAGGCTAAAGAACTAGAAGAAGTTGAACCAACACGATCTCTGCCAATGGCGTTGCGATTGAGAGAATATCGAGCAACAGTAGCTGTGAACTTTAGTAATGGCTTTATCCGTTTCGGCATGCTGACAGCGCTCACGCCACTCTTTGCTATTGAAGCCCTTAACAGTTCAACGACGATTGCAAGTTGGGGATTCTTAGCGAGTGCTGTTGGGCAAGTGATTTTTCTTTCGTGGTCTGGCCGTGAAGTCGACAGCACAGGTAGAAAACCAATCTTGCTCGGGAGTAGTGCATTAACTGTTGCAGGACTTGTTTTATTGAGTTTCACTGAGACAATTCCTGTGTTTTTAGTTGCAATGTTCATTGTTGGTGTGAGTGGAGCACTTGCCTCTGCTTCATCGCCGGCAGTGCTTGGCGATGTCACCGGCGGCGAACCTCGCGGACCAGTTGTAGCGGCGTATCAGATGTCCTCAGATCTGGGAGCAATCATCGGGCCGCTCTTTGGTGGTCTCATGTTGGATATTTCAAATGGCTTTCAAACACCATTTCTCGCAGTAGCAGCAATGGCTTTCATCGTATTTTTAATGGTTCTGCGAATTCCTGAAACTCTCAATAAAGTCGCACTATGACAAAAACTTTGTATGTGGGTATGGGATGCTTTTGGGGAGCAGAAAAGAAATTCTGGTCGCTTCCAGGTGTTGTTGAAACATCAGTTGGATATCAAGGTGGACATACCCCCAACCCGGACTACAGATTGGTGTGTACTGGCACCACCGGTCATATTGAAATTGTGAAAGTTGTTTACAACGAAGAAGAGATTAGCACTCGTTCAATTTTGAAAGTATTTTGGGAAAATCATGACCCAACTCAAGGTAATCGCCAAGGTAATGACATAGGAAGTCAGTATCGAAGTGCGATTTTGTATACAGACGATGAGCAGTATCACGTCGCCTCACAAACATTGGCGGAATATGGCAGCGTGCTCAGTGCTGCAGGACTTGATCCAATCACCACCGAAATCGTGGATGCAAGTACATACCCGTATTGGCTTGCTGAGGAATATCATCAAAAATACTTAATTAAGAACCCAAATGGGTACGACTGTCATGCTCACACAGGCTATTCTTTGCCCAATTAGTCGGGAGGGACTGTTATGGGTTTTGGACAGGCAATCAAAACATGCTTCAGAAAATATTTCGTGATTTCAGGTCGAGCACCTCGATCTGAATATTGGTGGTTTTCGCTTTTTATATTTTTGGTCGGTGGACCATTGGTCCTGATAGCGCTCATCGCTGGAGCTGGAGCACTAATCACTGCCCTCTCAGGCACTGAAACTGAAATAGAGAATGCCGCTGGTCTCGCAGTAGGTGCAGCAATTGTTGGGCTTTTGGCGTTTATCTTCTTCCTAGCCATCATTGCACCAAGCATCACAGTATTGGTTCGTCGTTTTCATGATGTTGGACTTTCAGGTTGGTGGGTAGGTGGCTACGCGATAGCCAATATTGCAGTCGGCATGATTGAAGGAATGAACGCTGGACTCAATGGAAACTCAAGTTCTGGCATTGGAATTCTTGGACTCATTCTCAATCTCGCTGCTCTTGGTTCGTTCATCGTGACACTACTACCGTCGCAGTCTGGCACAAATAAATACGGGCCAAATCCGCTTGGTGCACCGAGTGATTTCTCCTCACCACCTCCACCGCCAGGTGATTACAAGCAAATTTAATCTGCGAGTAGGTCGTAGATAATTCCATCAAGTATGTCGTGCTCACTCACGGTCAGTAACGGCATATTTGGATGGAGTTGAGAAATCTTCAACAAGCTTCGCCAGAGTACTAATGCTCCGGCACCAATTACATCGACTCGACCAGGATGCATAAACCCACGTTTAGAGCGTTCTTCAAGCGTCATGTGAATCAAAGTGTTTGCGGCTGTTGCAATATCCTGAATCGAAAAACTTGAACCGTGAATTTTCGCCCGTTCATAGGTTGAAAGCCCTAACGCCTCTGCCGCTACTGTGGTGATGGAACCGGCGAGCCCAATGATTGTGTTTGCCCCCGACACATCAACAATTCCAAGAGCCTCATCAATTGCTGCATCGATATCAAGAATTGCTCTTTCCAATTCAGCACTCGTGGGTGGATTAGAAAATTGATGCCGCTCAGTCATTCTGACACAGCCGATGTTGACAGAACGCGCAGCCTCAACGTTCGAATCGCCCAGTACAAATTCAGTCGAACCACCACCAATGTCGATCACGAGGTATGGACTTGGCAGATGTCGAAAACTTCCAGTTGCACCAAGAAAAGAGAGTCGCGCCTCTTCTTCGCCGGTGATGATGTCTGGGGTTAGGGCGAGTTCTGTCTCTATGATTTCAAGAAATTCTGCCCGATTGCTCACATCGCGCGACGCACTTGTTGCGATAAAGCGAGTTTGGCTAACACCAAACTGAGTCAGGACTCCTTGAAAAACTCGACACGCATCCTGAAGCCGCATGAGCGCTCCATCACTAAATCGTTTATGTTCATCAACGCCTTCACCGAGTCGAATGATGATCATGTCTCGATACAATTCTTGAAGATTTTCGCCATCCGTCTCAACGATAAGTAACCGAATCGAATTCGTCCCACAGTCAATTGCTGCTACTCGTCTCATTCTTGACCTACGCACGGTTCACTGCCCCAAGCCTGTAAGAGGGCTAATGCTTTATCACCAATTGGATTTACTCCTGGCCCAACCGCAAGTGAATGCGCAATCAGTGCATGGAGACACTTCACTCGCTCTGGCATACCTCCCGCACTAATGCCGGAAATTTCTTCAACATCTTCAAGCGTTCGGCGTTGCTCCAAATAAGACTGATGGGCCTTTGCATATGCAGATTTCAGTTCAGGGTCTGCGTCAAGTTCTGCCTCAAGTTCTTTCATCACTCCATTTGCTTCAAGGGTGCCAATCTTTGATGCAAGCTTGGGACAGGTGATGTAATACATCGTTGGGAATGGAGTTCCATCCTCTAGGCGGGGAAGGGTTTTTACAATATCAGGTAGCCCACACATACAGCGATGGGCTATCTCTACCACACCCCGTGCTTTACGACCGAGTTGTAGGGCTAGTGCTTCATCGTCGGACAAACTCATTGTTCATCCGCGAGCGGCGCAGCAGTATCCCCTGCTTGTTCAATAGATTGCCAAAGAGTCCGATACCAAGGCGGTCGATTCGTTGAGGTGGGCCGACTCGTCAGTGGTTGAAAGCCAACAGCTTCAGCCTCGCTCGCTTCAAGAACGATATACCCAACTTCGTAAGGCATCACGTAATGCAGGCGGCTCTTTGCTTGCGCTTTCACATATGCCGGATCTTGCCATCTGTTGATATCTTGAGTGAGTTCTTGAATGAGTATCTGATTTGCTTCTTCTTGCGCTTGCAGAGTGTTAATTCTGCTTTGCTGTTCAATCAACTGTCTCATCGGCACAGCAAGAACGAATGTAATGATGAGGACTATGACGATTAGCGTCATTCCACGAAATGTCAGAAAGCGCTTTTGTACCATAGTTATCGGCTAAAACGCGGGAATGCTCGAAGTCCTGCATACAGACCAGACTCTTCGAGGAGTTCTTCTATTCGAAGGAGTTGGTTGTATTTTGCTACTCGCTCAGAGCGAGCAGGTGCACCAGTTTTGATTTGCCCACAATTCGTGGCAACTGCGAGATCTGCAATGGATGTATCTTCCGTTTCGCCCGAACGATGGCTCATCATGCATTGATATCCGGCATTCTTCGCCATTGACACGGCGGTCAACGTCTCTGTCAAAGTACCAATCTGATTCACTTTCACCAATAATGCATTCGCAGTTGATTGATTAATTCCTCGTTGAAGTCTTTCTGGATTCGTCACGAAGAGATCGTCGCCAACAATTTGAATCTGCTCGCCAAGCGCTCGAGTTATGGAATTCCAGCCATCCCAGTCTTCTTCTGACATTGGATCTTCAATTGAAACAAGAGGGAAATCTTTTACCAGTGTTTGGTAGTACTCAACCATTTGGTCAGCCGAAAGTTTTTTCCCTTCAAAATTATAAGAACCATCTTTGTGAAACTCAGTTGCTGCTACATCAAGGGCTAATCCGAAATCAGTACCAAGTTTGTAACCAGCTTTTTCGATTGCGGTAGCGATGAGCTCTAAAGCAGAACGGTTATTTGGAAGATTCGGTGCGAATCCACCCTCATCACCCAAGCCAGTGGCAAGCCCTTGAGACTTCAAGACGGACTTCAATGCGTGATACACCTCAACGCCTGATCGAAGTGCTTCGGAAAATGATGGTGCGCCAATTGGAGCGATCATGAACTCTTGAATATCAACGCCACTATCAGCGTGTGCTCCACCATTGACGATATTCATCATTGGAACTGGCAGGAGATGCGCATTCGCACCACCCACATACTTAAAGAGTGGTAATCCTGCTTCATCTGCTGCAGCATGAGCGCAAGCAAGTGAGACACCTAGAATTGCATTCGCACCGAGTCGACTCTTGTTTGGTGTTCCATCCAATTCAATCATGGTCTGATCAATGAGACGCTGATCGGACACTTCAAGGCCTTCGATTGCATCGGCGATTTCGGTGATCACTGCTTCAACGGCAGTTTGAACTCCTTTGCCGAGATATCGGGCACC
>JAURLB010000018.1 GCA_030831445.1 Candidatus Nanopelagicales bacterium
CCTGAGTCTTCAGGTTGAGCCAAAATGGTGTTACCGAGCACATATTTGTCATATTGATCTGTCACCCAACGCTTGGATGCGAGATTTGGAGCAGCAGTCATAGAAAGAATTGTTTCTCGAAGTTCATGAGCAGTACTTGGTCGTTTGAGTGTTGATGAGTTATTGGCTTGTAGTGGTTTCTGATATTCAGGTTCTGCGTAGGGTCGTTTATATTGTGGTCCATCGTGGGCAACCGTGCGTGGTGGCACATCGACGATGACTTCCCCATTCCACTCGATGACAAGTCGTCCACCATCTGTAACTTCACCGATGACTACTACTTCAACATCCCACTTCTTGCACACTGCCATAAACGCATCAACTTTTTCAGGTGTCACCACCGCACACATACGCTCTTGGGATTCTGACATCAAGATTTCTTCAGGAGAAAGACTTGCATCACGAAGTGGTACGCGATCAAGCCACACATGCATTCCGCCTGTGCCATTGCTTGCAAGCTCACTCGTCGCACACGAAATGCCAGCTCCACCAAGATCCTGAATACCTTCAACTAAACCAGCACGCAACACTTCAAGCGTGCACTCAATTAGGAGTTTTTCCATAAATGGATCTCCGATTTGAACACTTGGTCTCTTTGCTGGACCTTTCTCACTGAAGGTTTCAGACGCTAGAACTGAAACTCCACCAATTCCATCCCCACCTGTTCGTGCTCCAAACAAGATAACTTTGTTACCAATTCCTGATGCATGGGCTGTGTGAATCTCACTATGTTTCATTGCACCAATACAAAGTGCGTTCACAAGTGGATTTCCAGCATAACTTTCATCAAAAACTACTTCACCACCAACGGTTGGCAGGCCTAAGCAATTTCCATATCCACCAATACCGGCAATAACTCCAGGTAGAACTCGTTTGGTGTCTTCTGCATCAATTGGTCCAAATCGAAGTGGATCCAGTACTGCTAAAGGACGTGCTCCCATAGACAAGATGTCTCTCACAATGCCACCAACCCCGGTTGCGGCTCCTTGATATGGCTCTATGAATGATGGGTGGTTATGACTTTCAATTTTGAAAGTCACTGCCCAGTCTTGACCGATGTCAACGACTCCTGCATTTTCACCAATGCCGACCAACAGTTTGCTGGTGTCAGGTTTCTTTTCACCGAATTGTTTCAAGTGAACTTTGCTACTTTTATATGAGCAGTGCTCACTCCACATCACTGAATACATCGCGAGCTCTGAACTCGTTGGCCGACGGTTCAGAATTTCTTTGATTCGAGCATATTCATCTGGTTTCAAACCCAGTTGTTCAAAAGGTTGCTCCGTTTGGGGAGTGCTTTCGGCATGTTTGACAGTATCAATCATGCTTTCACTGCCAAAGATTCAAGTACTGACGTGAAAAAGAGCAGTCCGTCTGTTGTTGGTCCAGTGAGGTCATCAATTGCATGTTCTGGATGAGGCATGATGCCAACCACATTGCCTTTGGCATTGGTGATACCTGCGATGTTTCGCATTGAGCCATTAGGGTTCACATCCACATACCGGGCAATCACTCTATTTTCTGCTTCTAATTCATCCAAAGTTTTAACATCTGCAATAAAGCCACCTTCACCATTTTTCAGCGGAATGGTGATCTCTTGGGCAACTCTGAAATTTCTAGTCCAAAGTGATGTGGTGTTTTCGATTCGAAGACGTTGATCTCGGCAGATGAATTTGCGATGATCATTTCGAAGAAGAGCACCTGGAAGAAGATGTGATTCGCAGAGAATCTGAAAACCATTACAGATACCAAGAACTGGAAGGCCACCGTTCGCGGCATTCACAATACTTTCCATCACTGGTGCGAATCGGGCAATTGCACCACAACGCAAATAATCGCCATAGGAGAATCCACCTGGAAGCACTACCGCATCGACATTCTGAAGATTGTCATCTGCATGCCAGAGGCGAACTGCCTCAGCCCCCGCGTATGTGGCTGCGCGTCTAGCATCTTGATCATCAAGAGAACCTGGGAATGTCACCACTCCAATGCGCATCAAAGTACCTTCAACTCATAGTTTTCAATAACTGGATTGGATAACAAGTTGCCTGAAAGTTCTTGGAGTTTTTGAAGGATCTCTGGTGTAACTTCACCGTTGATTTCAATCACAAACTGTTTGCCTTGACGAACATCAACTACTTCAGTGAGTCCAAGTCGCTCAAGTGCTCCAGAAATTGCACGCCCTTGGGGGTCAAGAAGTTCAGCCTTCAGATGAACATCAACAATGATTTTTGCCATGAGAACCTTCCTCTGCCTGAATTCTAGTTTTCACTATCTCCACACTTCCCCAGTGATGCGCTCAAATGCACGAATATAGAGATCTCTCGTTTTTGAGACGATTTCCTCAGGAAGTTCTGGTGGCGGATTACTATTTTCTGCAGTCCATCCAGTCGAGAGAATCCAGTTTCTTACGAATTGTTTATCGAAACTCTCTGGGTTAACTGTCGGATTATCCGACACCCAGAATCTTGATGAGTCGGGAGTGAGGACTTCATCAGCCAAATAGATTTCCCCGTCATGTTCACCGAATTCAAATTTAGTATCAGCAAGTGTGAGGCCTCGTTCTGAAAGTAGATCACTAGCACTCTGAAATATTGTAAGGCTCACATCTCGTAGCTCAAGTGCTCTATCTTTACCAACTATCGCTTCCATTTGGGTGAAGTTAATATTTTCATCATGTTGGCCAAGTGCTTCTTTCGTAGCAGGTGTGAAAATGTTTTGGGGTAGTTTGGCAAATTCTTTCAATCCACCCGGAAGAGTTACACCACATACGTTTCCGGTCTGTTGGTATTCCTTCCAGCCAGATCCTGCAAGATATCCCCGCACCACACATTCCACTTCAAACATTTTGAGTGGTCTTCCAATCATTGCTCTGTCTTTGACTGATTCAGGAATTGCTTCATCGACAATGTGGTTCTTTACCCCAAGTCTTTCAAACCACCAGAGAGATATTTGCGTAAGGATTTTGCCTTTGTCAGGGATGTTAGGTGACAGCACACAATCAAACGCAGAGATTCGATCACTCGCAACAAACAGATAGTTACCACTTGGCGTGATGTAGATGTCGCGGACTTTTCCTGAGTAGTGGTGCTGATACTCCAAGGCAAGTCCATAATCCTGTGGAGTGATATTCATTCTTACAAAATCTCCGCTGGTGTGTAGGTAACTGCATCGGGATAGATGGATGCGATTGATTCAATTTGTTCAACTATTGCGACTATCTGTGATTTAGCGTTTCCAACAAACTTGATTGGGTTTGAGAGCAATTCGCGAATTTCAGGTTCTGTGAGTTTTACTCGCTTGTCAGTTGCAAGTGCCACGACGAAATCAAACTCTTCGCCCATTCGTTTGGCATTCAGTGTTGCTAGAGCATGCTCTTTGACAATACTGTGAGCATCTTCCCTTCCAACTCCTACCTTGACTAACGCCATCATGATTTTGGTCGTCGCAAGGAAGGGAAGTTGCGTTTCAACTTCTTTCTCAATCACTGCATCAAACGCTTTGAAGTTATTCAGCACTGTGAGCAGGGTTTCGAATAGCCCATCGAGAGCAAAAAAGGCATCTGGGAGCATGACTCGTCTTACAACACTGCAGGAAACATCGCCTTCGTTCCACTGGTTACCGGCAAGATCGCCTGCCATCACGGCATAGCCTCGAAGTAACACGGCAAAGCCGTTGATTCGTTCACAGGAACGTGCATTCATTTTGTGAGGCATTGCGCTACTACCAACTTGCCCTGGCACGAAACCTTCAGTCACTAAATCATGGCCTGCCATCAGGCGTATTGATGTTGCCAAACTTGAAGGACCTGAGGCGATTTGCAGTAATGCGCTCACAACATCAAAGTCCAGTGATCGCGGATACACCTGGCCAACTGCATCAAACACAGTTTCAAAACCAAGTTCTTCAATCACAATTTCTTCTAATGCATCAAGCTGTGATTCA
>JAURLB010000187.1 GCA_030831445.1 Candidatus Nanopelagicales bacterium
CTATTTGCATGACAGCTTTTCCAAATGTCGACTTACCACAACCAGACTCACCAACGATGGCTAGCGTCTCGCCCTTAATCAAATCAAGGCTAATTCCAGAAACTGCTTGCACTTTCTGGTTGCCTGCAGTCCGATATTCAACAACAAGATCTTCAACATGCAGTACAACGTTTTCTCCGCCTTGAATATGCGCCTTGCCTGATCCAGCCATTATTTATTTACTCCTAGTGGGAAAAAGCATCGGTACATATGTCCGTTTCCTCCGTCTACGAGCTGAGGTCGCTCAGTGTGGCACTTCTCGGTTGCATATTTGCAGCGGGCAGAAAATCCACATCCATTTTGGGGGAGGGTTGGGTCGGGGAGTCGCCCTTCAATAACCGGAAGGCGTATACCGCTTTGGTTCGTGATGCGAGGGATTGAATTCAGCAACGCTTCGGTATACGGCATTCGCACATTGCTGAACAGTTCTTTAGTCGGAGCCATTTCAACAATCTCACCGGCGTACATCACCGCGATTTTGTCGGTATGACCAGCAACCACGCCTAAGTCGTGGGTAACAAGAACGAGTGACATATTCAATTGTTTGCGAAGTGAACTAATCAATCCAAGGATTTGTGCCTGAACGGTTACGTCGAGTGCGGTAGTTGGCTCATCTGCAAAAAGTATTTCAGGGTTACAAGCGATAGCGATAGCGATCATCACCCTTTGTCGCATGCCTCCAGAAAGCTGTAACGGAAATTTCTTAAGTACCTTTTCAGGCTCTGCAATTTGAACCATTTTTAGAAGTTCGATTGCGCGTTGCTTGGCATCTTTTTTTGACATGCCAAGTCGTATCCGAGGACCCTCTGCGATTTGGTCTCCAATTCTACGCACTGGGTTGAGAGCCGTCATTGGATCCTGAAAAACAATGGCCATTTCTGTGCCCCACTTAGAGCGCAAGTCTGAACGTGAGAGATCAGTTAATTCCACGTCGTTCAATTTCACGGATCCGGATTTCTTGGCTGTACTCATTGTGAGCAGGCCCATAGTTGCCCGTGAAAGTACGGTTTTGCCTGATCCTGATTCACCTACAATTCCGAGGCTTTCACCTGGTTTCAAATCGAATGAAACGCCTTTTACTGCGTGAAGAACTCCTCGAGCTGTGTCGAATCGAACGTCAAGATTGTTTACTTTCAAAAGCTCGCTCACAGTTTTGACTCCCTGCTATCAAGGCGCTGTCTAAGCGCATCGCCTACCTGGTTGCAGGCGATGACGGTAAGACCCAAAAAGGTGAGGGGAACGAAAAGGGCAATTGGGGCATACTCAAGATCGCCCTGTGCTCGGGCAAGCATGGATCCCCAGCTTGTTCCATTTCCAACTCCGATTCCAAGTAGCGACAATGATCCCTCAACAACGATCACGATTCCCACTGCTAGAAACGCCACTGCATAGATGGAAGGGAGCACATTGGGGACAATGTGACGCCTAATGATCATCATGTCTTTCATTCCCATCGATTTAGCCGCAACTACAAATTCTGAACTAGTCCATGCAAGTGTCGCTCCCCGAGTGATGCGGCCAAGAATTGGAATAATCACAATAGTGAGAGAGATAATTATCACAATAATTCTGCGCGTTTCGGATGCCGGTTCATTGGGATCCGAACTCGTAGCAAGCACTGCAATCAACACCAAACTGAGAATGAGGTTTGGAATTGAAAGGAAAATGTTAAACAACACACTCAATACATAGTCGGTCTTTCCACGAAGATAGCCGGCAGCGATTCCCAGAATTCCTCCGATGAGACTGCCAAAGCCAACAGAAAAGATAGCTATCAATAGCGAGTATCTAGATCCGACAACGATATTTGCGAATAAGTCATATCCATTCATATCTGTACCCAGAATGTGGCCAGGGGAGAACAATCCAGCTCCTTGAACCTCAAAGAACTCAGTGGGGTCGGCAATTGGCAAAAGCCTTCCTGCAATGGCAAAAAAGAACATCAGGCCTACCCACAAAACGCTGAGTTTTGAGAACAAACTCAACTTCTTAAACATTGCGATTCTTCGTTCTTGGATCGACAACGCCAATTAGCGCGTCGGCTAAGACGGTGAACAGGATAAAGGCAACTGCTATCAGTGCAATGTATGACTGCAGTGCAATGTACTGGCGTGCAAAGACGGCAAAAGTTATTTGCTGACCCATGCCTCCTAGAGCGAAGATCTGATCAATTATCACTGTTCCTCCGATTAATCCACCCATATTCAGAGAGGCAGTCGTGATCAGCGCTGTACTTGAGGGTCTTAGTACGTGTTTTACCAATACTCGTGAATTTGAAATACCTTTAGAAACTGCCATGGTTACGAAATCTTGGCGCAGCGTTGAAATGATTTCTGTTCGAAGAATTCGCGAGTAACTTGCGCAGAGCGGGACGCTTAATGAAATGACTGGAAGCACCAGGTGTTTAAAGTGCTCGCCGAGACCCTCTGACATTGGAACGTATCCAATTGTCGGAAACATTTGGAGACGCACTCCTAAGTAGTATCCGAGTGCAAGTGCAAGTGCAAACCCTGGAATTGCAGAACCCGTAAATAGGGCAGTGCTGATGACTCGGTCCGTCGCTTTGTCTGCGCGATAAGCAGTGATCAACCCGAGAGGTATTGAAATCAAAAGCGATACCACTTGGACGTAGAGCATGATTAGCAACGATCGGGGAACAGCTTGGCTGATGATGAGTGAAGTCGGACGGGTGCCTCCTCCGCTCATAAAAAATGGACCAAAATCACCTCTGACGAAATCAAATAGCCAATGTAAGTATCCAGAAATTACATTCCTATCTAGACCAAGATCTTTGATTTGAGCTAGGCGACCTTCTTCGTCTAGAGCATTGGTGTAGAAGTCTGCAGGACTTCCCGGAAGTAATCGAACTATGAGTGATAGTAAGAATGTTGCACCAAGTAATACCAACACCAATTTGGTGAAGGCTTGGAGTGTTTGGTTTAACTTTCGCAATTTGGATCCCCCGAATAACCGATAGCAAATACTAACGAATAGCCATGAGCAGAAAAAATCAAAAGGGCCAGTGGCAATGAACGCCACTGGCCCTTACTTGATTAACCAATTGAATTACTTTTCGAGGTAAACACCTGCGTAGTTGATGCCAAAGTTGGACATCGCAATTCCTTGACCGCCTGACGCAAGGATGAACTTGTCGTACCCCTTGAGTTTCTTTGAGGCTGTAACTCCGTATTGCTGTCCAGGTACAGGGATGTTGAAGGCATTTTCTTGCAAGTATTTCGTTACTGCCTTCCACGCGGCTGCACGCTTTGCTGAATTTGTTTCACCAGCTGCTGCCCAAATAAGAGCATCACGTGCAGTGTCCTTATGTCGAGTGGTGTTCAACGACATGCCAATCAGGGTGAGGAGTCCACCAGACTCAGCTCCCTTGGTGTTTCCAGGCTCAGTAAAGACGTTTGAAGGAAGGAACGGAAGAATGAAATCTGTTCCCTTGTTCTCGTACAGGTTCAAAGTGTTGAACTGGAATGGGTTCA
>JAURLB010000188.1 GCA_030831445.1 Candidatus Nanopelagicales bacterium
CTGATAAGAAAAAGTTCACGCTAAATCGTCCACATTTTGGGCTTCAGGTATGTCCGATGACTTGGCGAGAGATAGATAACTTTTCGTCGGCGTCTGTGTGCATGGTGATTGCATCACAAAAGTTTGATGAGTCTGATTACTATCGCGAATACAGTACATTTTGTGATTCGATTGCCAAATAAAATTCCATTTCTGGATGTGGGTGCTACCTACATTGAGTTGAAAACCGAGATAGACAACGCAATTGGGCGTGTTCTTGATAGTTTTACCTATATTCTTGGGCCAGAAGTCCAGAATTTCGAAGACGAATTCGCAAACTATGTATCTGCCGGTCATTGCGTTGGTGTAGCAAATGGGCTTGAAGCACTCAGGCTTGCTCTACGTGCAGTAGGGGTAGAACAAGGTGATGAAGTAATTGTCCCTGCGCATACATTTATCGCCACTTGGTTGGCTGCGACCCAATGTGGTGCTCGATTGGTGCCTGTCGAGCCCGAATTGGATGGATTCAACATCAACCCAACTCTTGTTGAAGCCGCAATCACTGAACGGACGAAGGCGATCGTTGTGGTGCATCTCTACGGACAACCAGCTCAACTCGATCAGATTTTGGAAATTGGACGGCGACATCGGATCCCAGTTGTGGAAGATGCTGCGCAGGCGCATGGAGCACTATATAAAGGAGTAAAAATTGGGTCGCATTCGGATGCGGTTGCCTGGAGTTTTTATCCAAGCAAAAACCTCGGAGCATTTGGAGATGCGGGTGCTGTCACCACGAACCGCATCGATGTGGCAGATCGAGTACGTGTTGAATCAAACTATGGATCAAAAGTTAAATATGAGCATGACGTTTTAGGAACTAATAGCCGGTTGGACCCCGTACAGGCAGCCGTACTGAGGGTCAAACTTCGGGTACTTGACGAATGGAATGCTCGGCGTGAAAACATCGCCCGAATTTATTCTCAGAAACTTGAGATGAAAGCGATTGTGCTGCCTTCTTGGGCGACAGATCGAAGCTCTGTGTGGCATCTGTATGTAGTTCAGGTGAATGAGCGAGATCGGATTCGAGAGGTCTTAGGAAAAGCGGGAATTGAAACCGGCATTCATTACCCGGTTCCACCTCATGTTCAATTGAGCTATCGAAACGAATACGGCCAATTACCGCTGCTTCGTTCTGCCCAATTGAGCAAGGACGTGCTGAGTCTTCCGATCGGCCCACACCTGACGGAATCTATGGCTGAGTCGGTGGTTGACGTGCTTGGCAATATCTTGATTGATCAGGATCCATTCATGGTCGGAACTCAAAAGTGAAGATTAATAATGATGAGATCTTTGCAATGGGAAATTGGTGCTACCTCAGACCAATTCGTGTGTCAGATGCCGGGATGACATTTGAATGGAGAAATCTGGATCGGGCATCATCTCTAGGTGGTGCGCCTACAGATGTTAAAAGTCAGGTTGAGTGGATCTCAACACGACCAGAGTCCGAATTGAACTTCATTATTTGTCTCGCTTCCAACGATATTCCAGTAGGAATGATTTCGATCATTGATATCAACCACCACCATGGAACTGTCCAAACGTCACGATTTCTCATCGGTGAGGAAAAACTTGTGACAGGTTTGCCAATAGCGGTCGAGTCGATGTATTTATGTTACGAAAAGATCTTTCTTGAGTGGAATATAAGAAAAGTGTGGGGATATGTGGCCTCAACCAATTGGAGAATGATCAAGTGGCAGACCTTCTTAGGCATGAAGAAGGAGGGGGTCCAGGAGCAACAGTTGGTTGTTGGCGGCGAAATAGTTGATGCAGTGCTCCTCGGGCTAACACGCGAGCACTATCTGGGCTATGTACAAAATAGGATGCGTACAATGATTCGATTAATGGAGAGAAAACGGTAACAAATGGATCGCATTTCAATTAAGAACATCATTATCAAATCATTGACTTCATTGGACTCAGTTGACAACCAGGCACAAACCGAGATTGCCAGCATGAACGAAGCATTTCCATTATTTGGGTCTGATGCAAGACTTGATTCACTAGATCTGGTGTCTGTAATTACCGATTTGGAAGAGGCGCTGAGTGATCAATTGGATTATTTTCTGTCGCTGACTGATGATGCCGCTCTGAGTCGTGAGATCTCTCCTTTTGACACCATAGGGACTTTGCTGGATTACTGCGAAGAGTTGATTGGAGCTAGGAATACATGAGCGACGCCGATGGGAGCAAAAGAGTTGCGTTAGTCACGGGTAGTTCGCGTGGCATAGGAAGGGCATTAGTTGAGCACCTTCTTGCAAGCAATTTTGACGTTCATGGTGTATCACGCAGCGAGAATCGTGATTTAACAAGTGAGTCGTATACACACCATGTTTGTGATCTTCAGGATGCCGAATCAATGCAAAAGGTTTTTTCGACGCTTCGAAAAAATGGGGTACAGCTTGACACCGTTGTGAACAATGCTGGAGTGCTGACCTCGCAGTATGCAATGATCCTTTCGCCTGAGGCCGCCAAGGATATGGTGCTCACAAACCTGTGGGCTCCATTTGTCGTTTCGCGAGAGGCAGCCAGATTGATGCGCAAAACGGGGTGGGGCCGAATAGTGCATATTGGCTCAATGGCACCAACACTCGAAGCAGAGGGCGACTCGGTGTATGCAGCATGCAAGGCAGGGTTGCAGATGCTTTCCAATGTTATGGCTCGCGAATTCTCAAGTTTAAATATCACTTCAAATGTGATTGGAATCAGTGCATTTGAAACCGAGATGCTCCAACAGTTGGATCAGTCGAACTTGGAGAAAGTAATGCAACAACTGCCAATTTCTCGAAAAGCAGAGATTGAGGACATCACAAATGTATTGGATTTTTTCATTAGTCGTCAGAGTTCGTATATCACGGCACAAACCGTCTATTTAGCGGGAGCCCATTGAGACGCGTCTACGCTTCAACTGAATTTGTTGTCTGGTGTCAGGAAAATGAGTTGGCTGATTCCAATACATTCTTAATCACGGCTGAGGGTTCGTCATATGGAATTGTGGTTGACCCCGGTTCTGAAGTGCGACTTGTGAGTGAATTTTTGCAACAGGCTGGCATTAGCAAAGTGGATGTTTTGCTCACGCACGGGCATTTTGATCATGTGTGTGGTGTAGCTGAAATTTCGAGATTATTTAGCACAAGAGTCTTCATGAATCCAGATGATGAAATTCATTTGAAGAGAAATAATTTCTACTTAAAGGCACTTGGTGAAAAACGTTCAGTTGACACGTTTGATTATCTACCATTCCCTACAAACGATGAATTATTGAAGTCGGTACAAGTGATTTCTGCTCCAGGGCACACTAAGGGTGGTGTCTTGTTTTCAGTGACCGAATGTGTGTTTGTTGGTGATCTCATTATGCGTCGCAAAGTTTTTAGCGCGACCGTTCCTGGCCACGATAAAGAGCAGTGGGCACTGACAGTTCGCGATATTTGGCCGATGATCTCTGCGCACAAACATGTATTTTTGGGTCACGGTGGCTTTACTACGCCAGATGAATTACTCCTTGAGAACTCAGAACTTCGGCTTTTGCTCGGGCTGTAGAAGTTAGATTGGTAGTGGAGGCTTAATGGGTGTTGAAATAATTGGAACCGGCATCGATTTGGGCCATGTTGCTATCGAGAATGATCTGATTGAATCGTTGGCAGGCTTAGAAGCTGGCTGGATTTTGGAAAAGACTGGCATCACAAGGCGATTTGCTGTTGACGAAAATCAGAGTGCGAGGCTGTTAGCCGCCAATGCCCTGGATGAAGCACTGGCGCAGGCCAAAGTTCAGTTGTCGGAGTTGGACCAATTAGTCGTGGCTACCTATGCCCACGACAAAGTGTTCCCTTCGTTGGCATCTCGCTTGCTTACACCTCTCTCGTATAGCAAAACCCAAGCGCTGGATGTTCAGAGTAACTGCACTGGTTTCCTCAATGGCATCGCCGTTGTTCACGACAGACTCACTGTCGATGCTCACGCATCTATTGGTGCTGTAGTTGCCTCAGAGGTAAACAGTCGATTTGTTGACAAGACTGATCCCAACGTTGCAAGTTTTTTTAGTGATGGTGCCGGAGCAGCCATTTTGCGAACGACAGAGAGAGATGCCGGAATTATCAGTAGGTCATTTTTTGGGGACACAAACAATATTGAGACTGTTGAACTCTCACGAATCCCAAACGAGGACGGTAAGACCACCGAAAACAGCCCAACTGGCACCATTCGTCAGGCGGGAATGGGCACTTGGAAACAGGCTGTGACAAATCTTCCAAAGGCGATACACAGCGCACTGGAAAAGGCAAATCTTAGTTTACAAGATGTTGATTACTTTGTCTTTCATCAAGCGAACGTGAAGCTTCTGGAATACCTGCTTGCCAAAATGAAGATACATCCGGATCGAGCAATCATTAACGTAAACGAGATTGGAAACATGGGCGCTGCGTCTATACCAATTGCGCTACATCAAGCTCGAGTTGATTCAAAAATCTCTAATGGAGATCTAGTAATGTTCGCAAGTGTCGGTGCAGGGTTCAATTTTTCGGCACTTTTGTGGAGGCTCTAAACAATATGACTGATTTACCAATAGAAGTTGGGACAAGTGCCGAAATCTCACACGTGGTAACCGAGCGCGAGATCAATGAATTTGCCAAATTATCAGGTGATAACAATTTGTTGCACACTTCACCCGAGTTTGCTGCGCAGACAAGTAGGAACGGTGTGGTATCCCACGGGGTACTCACCATGTCATTAATTTCAAGAATAATCGGCACTAGATTGCCTGGAAATGGTGCGCTGTGGTTAAGTCAGACGACCCAATTTACAGGCAGTGTTCATGTTGGTGATCGGCTTACAGGCCGGGTCGAAGTAACCAAGATTCATGTTAACGACCAATTAATTGATGTTGAAACCACGGTCGTTAATCAGAGTAATGAAACAGTGTTGCGCGGCACAGGGCGAGTCAAATTGCCAGCAACACAAGTTGAACCAAATCTACATTCGAGTTCCGTTGCTCACACGTATCCAATTTTGATTTTGGGTGGCTCGAGTGCAGTAGGGCTTGCAATCACAGAGCATTTGGC
>JAURLB010000189.1 GCA_030831445.1 Candidatus Nanopelagicales bacterium
AACGCACGCTGAACCAACTTATTCCGTGCACAACTCTATTTTTTATTGTGTAGCAAATATGCCAGGTGCAGTTCCACACACCTCAACGTACGCTTTGACAAATGTGACACTTCCCTACGCAATTGCAATTGCTGACAAAGGTTGGCGTGCAGCGCTACGAGCCGATGAAGCCCTCGCAAAGGGTCTTAACACCTTTGGAGGTCAATTGACGTATCAGGCTGTTGCTGAAGCTTTCAATCTACCATTTGTTGCGACAGAAAGTGTTTTGGTTGCTTGAGAACTATATTCGCCGATATCTTCAATATCTCAAGATTGAAAGACGGCTAAGCGCTAACACTATTACAGCATATGAGCGAGACTTAAATCGATTCATTACCTATTTACAAACCACAAGTGCGCGGGACGTTAGTGGCCTATCGACTGAAATCATCCAAGAATTTCAGCCGTGGTTAAGTTCAACAACGCTTAGCGACAACAGTATTGCCCGCACACTCGCAAGCGTTAGAGGCTTCCTGAATTTTCTATCGAACGAAGAGATATTACGAAGTGACATTGACATAATCTTCACTCCAACAAAGCTCGGGTTTCGTCTGCCGAAGGCACTTAGTGTTGGTCAAACATTAAAACTTGTTGAGGTGCTGAGTCATTCGGAAGTGTTACTGGATATGAGAGATTACGCTTTAATTGAGTTTCTCTATTCAACAGGTGCAAGAGTTTCTGAAGCTGTAACCCTCGACTTGAACCAAGTGAATTTTGATGAGAACGTTGTCGTGCTTACGGGCAAGGGGAATAAGACGAGACTCGTTCCACTGGGAAGTAAAGCAAAAGCTGCCCTTGAACGATATTTGGTACGAGCTCGGCCACATTTAATGAAGAGTCCAACTTCACGTGTATTTCTCAATAAGAGTGGAAAAGACTTGTCGCGCACGAGTGCTTTTAATGTCATTCAACGAGCGGCAAAGCTCTCCAACATTGACATCCCGGTGTCACCCCATACGTTGAGACATTGCTTTGCCACACATTT
Source organism: Candidatus Nanopelagicales bacterium (assembly GCA_030831445.1). Classification (GTDB taxonomy): domain Bacteria; phylum Actinomycetota; class Actinomycetes; order S36-B12; family UBA5976; genus JAFMIT01. Next base: position 1,025 of record JAURLB010000189.1, read on the forward strand.
ACTTGATGGCGGAGCGGATTTACGTGTTGTCCAAGAATTGCTCGGACATCAAAGTATTGCAACAACACAGATTTACACAAAGGTTTCCATGGAGAAGATCCGCGAAACGTATGCGCTCACTCATCCGCGCGCTCTGTAACTAAAGTCCTTTGAGGCGGCGAACCAATATTGAATCGTTACCACGTGATTCAAGATCTGCGACTATGACAGCAATCGCTTCTCTCACAATTCGACCACGATCAACTGCCATGCCGTGAGTCGCACGTAGCGTCAGGCGGGCTTGTTCGAGTTCTAGAAGTTCATCTGGTGACACGTAGACCGTAATCTTTTCGTCGTGTCGAATTCGACCAGAAGGACCTTTGCCTGAACGGCGTCGTTTTTGAGAAATCGGGACAGGGCGAACGCCGGGAGACTGGATGTCTTCTATGTCGTCAACTTCAACGCTTTCAGTCGCTTGGGCAGGTGCAACTGGTTCGGGGCGTATTGGAGTTGCGGTCCTGCGAAATAATTCTTCTGCACCTGGAAGTGCGGGCCTTCTACTCATGACTATTTACCTTCCACTCGTTCAATAATTTCTGCTGCTGCTTTGCGATATGCAATAGCTGCATTACTATTTTTGGCGTACTCTGTAATGGGCTGCGCTTCAATTGTTGAATCGCTAACCTTTACTGTATCCGGGATTAACGTGTGAAACACTTGTTCGCCAAAACCGTCTACGATAAGTTCAAAAGTTTCACGATGGTGAAGAGACCGACCCACACGCGTTGCTAACAAGCCAAGAATTGAAAGTCCGGGATTTATCCTGCTTTGAGTTTTGTCTAACGTTTCCAACAGCAATCCAAGTCCTTTTAACGCATAGTATTCACACTGAACGGGGATTACGAGGTACTTGCTTGTTGCCAGTGCATTTATTGCTAAGAGGCCCAACGATGGTAAACAATCTATCAAGATGTAGTCATATTGATCGAGAATTGGCGACAGTGCGCGCTGCAAGGAAAACTCTCTACCTAAATCCTGAAAGAGCAAATTTTCCGCAGCAGATAACTGAATGTTCGCAGGAAGAAGATCAAGTCCAGAGACTCGTGTCTTAAGGATGACGTCGGTAGCTGGATTTTGTCCCAGTATGACTTCATACATCGACGGAGTGATGTCGTGATTTCCAGTTAAACCTACCGTCAGTGAACCTTGTGGATCAAAATCAACCACTAAAACTTTTCTTCCAGTGTCAGCTAATGCTGCACCGAGCGAAATAGTGGATGTTGTTTTACCTACTCCACCCTTTTGATTAAAAATGGAAATAACAACTGCTGGTCCTAGTGTTTTTTTACTTTTCACGGGTTGAGGTTCGTAACTCAACCACTCATCCATATCAACAGTCATTTATCGACAAAACCTTATCTCGCTATGTAGGTAACTTGATGTATCTCTGAGCAGACATTAGGTCTAAACCCTTGTTTCTGGCAAGTCCCCATTGAAAGTGACTAATGTTCGCCCGTGCTTGAACTAACTCTTGATGAGCAAAATACGGGTTTCCATGTGTCCCTAGACCAATTCCAAGGACCTTTTGACCTGCTGCTCAACCTCATTTCCAAGCACAAACTGGAAGTTACCGCGATTGCCCTTCATTCGGTGACAGACGAATTCATAAGCCACATTAGAGATCAGGGGGATGCTTGGAGCTTGGATGAAGCTACACAATTCCTGGTGATCGCAGCAACCCTTCTCGACCTCAAGGCAGCCCGTTTGCTGCCTTCTGGGGAAGTTGAGGACGAAGAAGATTTAGCAATTTTGGAGGCGCGAGACTTACTTTTTGCCCGGTTGTTGCAGTACAAAGCGTTTAAAGATGCATCGATGGTTCTTGCCGAAAGATATGAAATTGCCTTCAGATCGCGTGCTCGAGATGCAAAATTACCCAAAGAATTCAGTGAAATACTGCCAAATCTAGTTATCAATATGTCGATAAATAGGCTAACCGCGATAGCGCAACGCTTATTCTTCCCTGCAATCAAACCACTTGTTTCGATCTCACATCTGCACAATCCAGCGGTTTCGGTTGCAGAGCAAGCCGCTGTAGTGATCTCGCGCTTAAAAGAGAAGAAAGTCATGAGTTTCAGGTCGTTAATCAAAGATGCAGAGAATGTGATGGTAGTTGTGGCGCGTTTTCTGGCCATTCTGGAGCTGTACAAAGAGAGGCTAATAGGCTTTGAACAGAGCCAGCCACTGGGGGATTTGACAATCCGTTGGGCTGGAGGAGAGCGCAACCCAGAGTTACTCTCCAACGAGTTTGACGACCAGAATCAAGAGGCAAGTTTTGAATGAGATACAAAGGTTGCTGGAAGGCATCCTTTTCCTGGCAGACACCCCGCTATCGTTGGGTGAATTAAGTCTGGGAATAGGCCAATCCGAAGCCGAAATTGAGGCGGCTCTAGAGGAGTTGCAGAGACTTTATCAGGAGCGGGGGGTGAACCTCGTGAAAATTGCCGGCGGATGGCGTTTTCAGACTGCAGCGGATCTGTTCGACCAACTCGAAACCTTCGTAAATGCAGGCAACATTGCGAAATTGACACCGGCTGCACTCGAGACTCTTGCAGTGATCGCTTACAAACAGCCAGTATCAAGGAATCAAATCTCTGCCATCCGAGGTGTCAATGTGGAAAGCGTTATTCGCACTTTGGAACAACGCGAATTGATTGAAGTTACAGAGATCGTTGATGGAAATCACCTGCTTGGAACAACTTCACTGTTTTTAGAGAAATTTGGACTGAATTCGTTAGGTGACTTACCACCTATTGCCGAATTTTTGCCCGATATTCAATCAGATTCTCTAGAAGTAGATTAAACCTCAACTTTATGGTCAATCAAGAAGAGCCAATTCGCCTACAAAAGATTCTTGCGCAGGCTGGCATTGGCAGTCGCAGAACGTGTGAGCTCTACATATCTGAAGGTCGCATAACTGTGAACGGCCAAATCGTGTCCGAATTGGGCGCCAGAGCACATTTGTCCGACAAAATTGAAGTCGACGGTATCCCAATCCTTACCCAAGACAAAGTCGTCTATGCACTGAACAAGCCTCTAGGAATGCTCACGGCTATGAATGACGAGCGGCTACCTAATGTAGGCGATCTCTGCCGCCATTTGCCGTATCGCTTGTTCCACGTGGGGAGACTGGATGCAGATTCTGAGGGATTACTCATTCTGACCAATGATGGAGATCTTGCTCAAAAAATTAGCCACCCGAAACACGAGATCTCTAAAACCTACCAGTTGGAAATTGAAGGGCAGATTTCAGCTGGGGACAAGAATCACCTGCTCAGGGGCGTAGAACTTGAAGACGGCTCAATCCACCTGGATGCTCTGAAGATAAAGGCAACAAACGCTCAAACCTCTCTTATTGAAGTTCGAATTCATAGTGGTAGAAATCGTATTCTCAGACGGATGTTTGACTCCGTTGGACACCCTGTACGCCGCTTGATCAGGACAAGTATTGGGCACTTGGCGCTGGGTAATTTGAGACCGGGTGAGATGCGTCCCTTGACATTTCAAGAAATAGAAAAAATCTTCGAAAAATAATTTATTACTATTTATATTTATCGACAAAAATTGTCCCATCAAATAAAGACTATTTATCTATAAATATCAATACATTTTGCCCTCGAATATATCGACATATTAATAAAACCAGAATCCGAAGCTTGGTCGAATAGTGACTAATCTACTAATAACTATTTCTACATATATTTTTCTTGTTAAACCAATAATTCGAAATAGTGTTTGGTAGAGTGAGAGAGTGGATAGCAAAGTTCGTGGGATACGGGGTGCAATCAGGGTGGAATTTGACACCCCGGAGTTGATTCAGACCGCCACGTCTAAACTGCTCAAAGCCATGTTGGAATCGAACCACGTCATCCCTGAAGATGTTATTTCAGCTGTTTTCACCACGACCCCTGATCTCCATTCCAGTTTCCCCGCTGAAGCAGCACGGGGGCTCGGATTCTCAGACACGCCTTTGATATGTGCTCAGGAGATTGATGTTCCCGGAGCGCTTGGGCAAGTCATTCGAATTCTCTTGTGGGTGTACTCGACCAAGGAAAAGTCTGCAATCCAACATGTGTATTTGGATGGGGCAGAGGTCCTAAGAAAAGATATTGCCCAATGAGCAAGAACGTTCACATCATTGGGGCGGGGTTGTTAGGGGGATCTATAGCACTGGCTCTGGCAGAGGCGGGATGGCTCGTCTCGTTAGAAGACGCGAATTCCCAATTGACAGAAGCTTCATTGGCAAAACTTTCCATGAAGAATGTCGCACGCTCGAAGGAAGAAGTGGATGTAGTAATTGTTGCGGTTCCCATTTCAACAAACAAATTGGCGATTTCCAACGCTTTGAACTTGTATCCAAATGCAACAGTTATAGATATCGCAAGTGTAAAGACTAAATCTTTACCAGATGTTGATATGAAGATTAACAGGATTGAACGTTTTGTTTCTACGCACCCATTCGCGGGCAAAGAGCTACAGGGCGCAGAAAATGCAAGTGTGGACCTGTTCAAAGATCGAGTTTGGGCAATTTGCGATGGCCCATATTTATCGAATACCTCAAAATCAATTGCAGAAGCAATCATTCGTGATTGTGGATCGGTTGCTATTGATGTGGATCTTTCAGAGCACGATGAAATCGTTGGACTCACCTCACATTTACCTCAAATTCTTTCAACACTTCTAAGTAGAGAACTGACGCAGTTATCCGAAAACGACTTATTACTGAGCGGCAATGGGTTGCGTGATATGACAAGGCTGGCTTCATCTTCGGCAGACCTATGGAGTGAAATTGTTGTCAACAATTCACAAAACATCATACTTTTCCTAGAGCGACTCGAGAAATCACTAAATTCCTTTAAGTCGGATGTTGAAAAGGCGAATTTTGAACAAATAAAGCGGTATTTTGTAGAAGGTAAGTTGCAAAGACATAAAATTCCTGGAAAACATGGTGATCCATCAAAGGTTTACAGCAGAATTGAAGTACAAATTCTTGATGAGCCTGGTGAATTGGCCAGAATTTTCTCAATCGCACATGCGAGTAATGTCAACATTGAAGATGTTCGAATTAATCACGCCTTGGGAAGAAATATTGCGATACTTGAAATCTATATTTTCCCCGAAGTTGCGGTCAACTTCGCCGAAACTTTGAAACGCGAAGGTTGCAGCGTTCGCAGCAATGTCACTCAAAGCGATCTCTGATAGTCGCTACTATTGCCACTATGAGGGCATTGACAATTGCAATAGATGGTCCAGCCGGCGCAGGAAAATCCACGGTCAGTAAATTGCTTGCGAACAAAATTGGCGCGAGACTTCTTGATACCGGAGCTTTCTATCGCACAATTACACTGGCAGCTATGCAGAAAGGCATTGATGCGTACGAAATCACTGACGAATTTTTGAATAATCTTGACATTGCACAAACTTCGATTGATGGTCGTACCTGCATGTTCCTAGATGGTAAAGATGTTAGTGACGATATTAGACGCGAGACTGTTTCAAGAGCGGTATCGCTGTACTCAACGATAGAAAAAATCAGGAATTATGCTGTTGGGTTGCAGCAAGCCTTCATACAGAAAAATTTAGATGAAAATACCGGAGTGGTGATAGAAGGTAGAGATATCGCAACGGTAGTTGCGCCTAATGCCGATTTAAAAATCTT
>JAURLB010000190.1 GCA_030831445.1 Candidatus Nanopelagicales bacterium
ACTTCAAGCACCTTTGTGTAACATTTAGGGAAAATTCATACTAATTTGGTGCAAAACTACCTATTTGAGGGAATCAATGCAGTTTTTGATAAGTTTTTTCAATAGTACTTTATCGACCTGCCAGTCCGTTGGGACCTTGAAGGTTTTCTTGTTCATCTCGTAGCCTTTGAAATCCGCTTTCATGGCTTTGAGAACCTCGGCGTTGAATGGAGCCAATGTCAGATGGTTTTTTGCGATGGACAATCCGAAAATATATGAATTGTCGAGTTTGAGCATAGGTTGGTTCCAGGCAATTACTAGTTCAAGTTTCGGAAACTGTTTTTGAATGAACTGAAAAATTTCCCGAACTTTCGCTTGTTTTTCTTTATCGTGAGGTTTGAGATAATCATCGAGAGTAGAAAATCGTTTTGAGGTTGTTGAACCACGTGAGTAGAGAACTAATGCGTTTGCATGCGTTTGGCTAAACCCATAGTTCTCTTTTAGGTAAGCAATCTGTTCGGCATACTTTAATTCCTTGATGTCTTTCATCACCCTATGCCAGTAGGACATTTTTTCGCCATATTTTTTCTCTATTGCAGAAAAGTGAGCGCTACGTTCTGGATTTTTTGTTCCCACATAAGGAGTTTACAGATTCGGCATAGAGTAGGAGTGTGGCTGGGTCATTAGCGCTTGTGGGTTCAGGTGAGTATCTACCTGAAATGTTGTTCCTGGAGGCAATGCTCTTGGATGACGCAAGAGAACGCGGCAAGAAACCGATGCTTGTTCAAGTACCAACTGCTGCTGGGCTTGAAAGTAAAGAGCGCCTTCGTTACTGGGAACAATTAGGGCAAAAACAAGCAGATCGGCTTGGTGTCGAATCGGTGTTTCTACCCGTATTCAATCGAAGTGATGCGGATAATCCCCAGATTGCACGTCAGATAGACGATGCGGCCCTCATCTATTTATCAGGTGGGAATCCATCACATCTCGCTGAGTCGCTGAGGGACAGTCTTGTTGGAAGACGTATATTTGAGAACTGGCAAGAAGGAAGTTCGATCGCTGGTTGTAGTGCTGGAGCGATGGCACTTTGTTCTAAAGTTGTTGGGTTTCGACTTATGACAAGTGAAGGCGTTCAAGGTCTAGGTTTTGTTTCCAATATGCAAGTCTTACCGCATTTTGATCGCTATTTTCGTTGGGTACCGGAACTCGCAATCAAGAAACTTGTGCGAGATACAAAGGACGCTACCCTTGTTGGAATTGATGAATTGACCGCACTCGTCAAGCGTGAGGGTGCTCAATGGCAAGTGTTTGGTTCGTCCCTGGTGCATCTGCTCAATCATGGTTCCAGCACTCAATATTCCCACAACGAATTTGTGACATTTTGAGGGGAAGGCCACAGTGGTGACCCTAGTTTCAAGTGCCAAATCGACATAGACTTATTGCAAGAGAAGGGGAATGCATGACTAGAACATTTGTTGTTACAGGTTCAGCTTCAGGAATTGGGCTCGTGACTTGCCAATTACTCAAAGCACAAGGCGAACGAGTTATCGGAATAGATATTCATAACGCAGACATTATTGCGGATTTGAGCACTGTTGAGGGCCGGACATTAGCGGTAAGTCAGACTCTAGAAAAATCCAATGGAAGCATTGACGTGCTGATTGCGAATGCTGGGCTCGCTTTACCTATAAGTAAAACTGTTTCGGTTAATTTCTTTGGTGTTGTGGATTTGGTCAATGGATTTCTCGGAGCGTTGGCAAAAAGCAGAGCCCCACGCATTGTCGTAACGAGCTCAATGGCTTCACTTATGCCGAATGATGCTGAACTCGTTGATTTGATGCTGAAACTCGATGAGGTGGCGGCATTGAAGCGAGCCGACGTACTCGTTGAACAAGGTGGCGGTCTAGAGCAACTTATCTATGGATCAACCAAGCGTGCAATCGGGCGTTGGATTCGAAGAGTTGCACCACTGCCAACATTTGCCGGCGCCGGCATACCAATCAATGCGATTGGTCCCGGAATTGTCGAAACTCCTATGACTAAAGACATGATTGCTACCGAAGAAGCTCGCGCAGGTTTACTTCAAGTCGTACCGATGCCTCTCAACGGAATTATGGAGCCAGTGGTTATTGCCAATGCATTGATTTGGCTCGCTGGCGAAGAGAACTCTCATATGACTGGTCAGACGATATACATTGATGGTGGCTCAGACGTTGTACTTCGCGGAGACGACATCTGGCATTGACCTGAACATTGAAGTAATCGAATCTCGGGATGCTTCAGCGCTAGTGTTTACTCTGTTAGAGTGCAGGCTACTGACGAAAAGTTCCCTTTTGTGATTGGATAACTATGGCTAGGCTGAGTAAGAAGTTCTCCTTTATAGTGATGATTCTCTGTCTCTTGACGCCACTCGTCATTGCCAATCCGGTAACGGCAAGCGACAAGGAATGCGAAGGGCTCAAACCGTGGATTGCGTCAAAGAGTAAAGAACGCCGAATTCAGCTTGACTCAGAGTGCCGTGTTGTTTATATAGAGCCACCTCACCGGGTATTCTCAGAGACTCATAGTCACACTGAGGAATCAGGCACTGTAAGTCTTTCCACATTTGATCCAAATCTTGCATTTAATCTCCACTCACGTCCAAACGCATCTTCAATAATCTACCTAGATTTTGATGGACAAACTTGGTCAAGTGACTCATGGTGGAATGGAGTCTTCTCCATAACTGGAAGCCGTAAGTCTGACGGGTATTCCGTAGATGAGGATGCATCAACGTTTACTGCCATAGAGCGACAAAATATCTATGAAGTGTGGACAATGGTGGCTGAAGACTTTGCCATGTTTGATGTTGATGTGACCACAGAACGCCCAACCGGAGAACGTGAGGCAGTTTTCTTACAAAGTGGATCACACGCTCTCGTCCTGCAAGA
>JAURLB010000191.1 GCA_030831445.1 Candidatus Nanopelagicales bacterium
CCAGGTATCTATCTTGAGGGTAAGGGTGGGGTACGACTGGAAGACACATTGGTCGTATTAGAAGCAGGAACCAAGAATTTAACGATGGCAAGTAAAGCACTTGCTGAAGTGGAGTAAGGAAAATAATGGCAACCTCGAATGACCTAAAGAATGGCATGGTTTTGAATATCGATAACGAGCTTTGGGCAGTGGTCGAATTCCAACATGTAAAGCCTGGGAAGGGACCGGCATTCGTCCGCACGAAAATGAAGCACGTTGTGAGTGGTAAGGTTGTTGAGAAAACCTTCAATGCTGGCGTAAAGGTAGAAACAGCAAATGTTGATAAGCGTGAAATGCAATACCTCTATAACGACGGCAGTGGTTTCGTATTTATGGATACTGCATCATATGATCAATTCACCATTGACCCGTCAATTGTCGGTGACGCTGTAAATTTCATGCTCGAAAACCAAGTTGCAATTGTTGCAATGCATGAAGGTTTGCCACTCTACGTTGAATTGCCGCCGAATGTTGAGTTGCTCATTGAATACACTGAACCGGGATTGCAAGGCGACCGTTCTTCTGGAGGAACGAAACCGGCTCGTCTGGAGACTGGCTACGAGATTCAAGTTCCATTGTTCATTGAAAACGGAACTAAGGTGAAAGTTGACACCAGAGACGGCTCTTATCTCGGTCGAGTTAATAGCTAGTGGGTTCACGTTCTAAGAGCCGGAGAAAGGCTGCCGAAGTTCTATATGAGGCAGATATTCGTGGCGAGTCAATCTCATCAACCTTGGCTAGAGTTTTAGCGCAAGGTCTTGGCACCTACAATGAATTTACAATTGCATTGATTGAAGGAATTAGTACGAATCTTGCAACTATTGACGATGTGATCAATACCTATTCTGAAGGTTGGAGAACAGAGCGGATGCCAAGTTTGGATAAAGCGCTTGCACGGATCGGCACTTTTGAGCTCTTGTACTCGCAAGACATTCCTGACGAGGCAACTATTAGCGAAATAGTCACACTTGCTGGAGACATGAGCACAGAGCAGTCACCACCGTTTCTCAATGGTTTGCTTGCAAAGATTTCTTCAGTACGTCACCGAATTGTGCTCTAGTGCCCTCGGGGGGAGTTGAACCCCCACTCCTTTCGGAAACGGATTTTGAGTCCGCCGCGTCTGCCGATTCCGCCACAAGGGCCGTGGGGGAGGAAGTCTACTTGTTTGTCCGTAGGTTACTGTGGGGGTAGTTGACCCAAAGGATAGTTGTGATTGGATTTGGAACGCTTATCAATGTTGTGGCAATCATTGCAGGCGGGGCAATCGGAAGCCTTATCGGTCATCGTTTTTCCCCGTCGTTGCGAACACTTACTACTGACGTTCTGGGACTGATCACTGCAGTCAGTGCGGCCCTTTCGGTGTCGGTCATAACATCTTCAAATGTAATTGACGATATTGGTTCAACTTGGCCCATCTTTGTGGTTTTATTTTCACTTCTCATTGGTGGATTTATAGGTTCAGCTTTGCAAGTAGAACTTCGACTGGAATCGCTGGGCGAAACACTAAAGAAACGTATCAGTGGGAGCGAAAGTAACTTTGTCATGGGTTTCGTAACTGCCTCGCTAGTTTTCTGCATTGGCCCTCTTGCAATCATGGGCTCGTTTGATGATGCAATGGGTTTGGGTATTGACAAACTCGTTCTTAAATCAACTTTGGACTTCTTCGCCTCAATAGCATTTGCTGCAAGCTTTGGATGGGGAGTGGCGTTTTCCGCAATTTCTGTTGGAGTGTATCAAGCCATATTCACAGGCCTAGGCTTTGCACTCGGCAATGTTTGGGACAATGTTCAAGTCAGTGCTCTCACTGTGGTGGGAGGGTTGTTGCTATTTGGAATTTCGCTCAAACTTTTGAACATTCGGCATATTGCAATCGGTAATTTGATCCCGGCTTTGTTCTTAGCCCCATACGCGGTCGTACTTGCTCGCTATTTTGCTTGAGACTTCTTTCGAATCGCACAGGTGAGGCGAGAAACGCAGGTTAAGTCGCCAGATTCATCACGAATTTCGATCTGATATACGGCTATGGTTTTTCCCAATTTCAGTGGAACAGCAGTTGCAGTAACGTTTCCTTCGATCGCACTCTTGAGGTGCGTTGCACTAATGTCAACTCCAACTGCATACGCTTCAGGTTGAGCATAAATGTTCGCTGCTAAGCTTCCAGCAGACTCCGCTAGAACTACATTTGCGCCACCATGAAGCAAACCGAGAGGTTGTCTATTTCCATCTACAGGCATCGACATAACAACGGAATCAGCAGTAGCTACGAGCACGCGTACCCCCATGCTGGTTGCTAATTCCCCGAGTCCGCGACTTTTTGCGAATTCTTCAATGCTCTCATCTGAAGTCATAAGCGAACCTTAGGCTACCCTTATGCCAAAAGCTGAGATTGCCACAAAAAGACTCTTACTCATTGATGGTCACTCGCTGGCATATCGTGCGTTTTATGCACTCGCTGTTGAAAGTTTCGCGGCTCCAGATGGCACGCCCACAAATGCTTTACATGGTTTTGTTTTGATGCTTACACAAGTGGTTGAACAAGAGAAACCAACTCATATCGCGGTTGCTTTTGATCATTCTCGCCAAACTTTTCGTTCTGAAATGTATGAAGAATATAAGGCGCAGCGAGCAGCTTCACCAGAAGAATTCAAAGCGCAGTTACCGCTCTTAAAGCAATTACTCGAAGCGTGCGGTGTTGCAACATTTACAGCACCTGGCTTTGAAGCAGATGACATCATTGCCTCAATCGCGCATGAAGCAACGCTCGAAGGATTCGCGGTAGACGTACTCACCTCAGATCGTGATTGCTTTCAACTTGTCAGTGAAAACGTGACAGTGCTCTTCCCTTTGAAAGGGGTGAAGGATTTAGGACGCTTCACGCCTGCGAAAGTATTAGAAAAATACGGGGTGACGCCAGAGCAGTATCCAGACTATGCCGCCCTTCGAGGAGACAGTAGCGACAATCTCCCTTCTGTGCCGGGTGTTGGCGAGAAGACTGCTGCCACATGGATACAGCTCTATGGCAGTATTGAGAATCTCCTCTTACATCATTCTGAACTCAAGGGGAAAGTTGCTCTGGCATTAGCAGAACATCAGGAGCAAGTGAGGCTGAATCTCAAACTTAATTACCTCAAACAAGATGTGCCCTTAGAACTCAGTCTTGACCTATTAGTCATGCGCACGGGTAACTCTCTGGAAATGAAGCAGGTTTTCGACCGACTTGGGTTCAAACAAACGAGGAATAAATTGCTTGCAATCTTTGCTTCGGAAAATGCGATTCCACAAAGTGCCGTCACGGCCGAAAATGCACTGTCCAAATTGGAAGACCTAACACAAGAGAACATTGCTCGATTGCAGAAATGCAAATCAGTATATGCAATAGCGCACTTCGACGGGCCAAATCCCGTTTTTCTTGCACTGAGCGATGGCAAGCAAGGATTCATTCATATTCTTAACGCGACACCCTCAAAGCGCACGGCCGTGCTGGAAGCGATACTTTCCATGAAAAATCTTGTGCTGTATGACGCGAAGCCAATTATGAAATGGTTTTTGAAGCACGAACTTGAACTTTATCCAGCCCGCGACTTGCACTTGGTGTCCTACATAGAGAATCCAGGAACTCGTCTTCTTGAGTTTGCAGACGCGGTGCGCACGTATCTCAACCAAGAACTCAACATAGACGGTAGTGAAGGTCTATTTCCTGAGTATGAATCGATTGCCCTGCCGATGATGAATGCGCTCATCCAATTAGACGCTCATCTCATGGCCAACGTCAGCGAGCAAGATGCAAAAATCTTAGAGTCCATCGATCTTCCCATTTTGAAACTTCTTACTCAAATAGAAAACCGTGGAATTCAAGTTGACGTGAAGGGGCTCAAAAAATTGGAAGCCACATTCGAACTTCGCATGCAAGAGGCTGCGGCTGAAGCGGAAATTCAAGCGGGACAAAGTTTCAATATTGCTAGTCCCAAACAGCTTCAAGAAATCTTGTTCGAAGTTCGAAACTTGCCGAAAACTAAGAAAATTAAAACAGGATATACGACAGATGCGGACGCGCTAGCGCAACTTTTTGAGCAAACACAAGACAAAGTGGTCGAGCAGATTTTGCGCTGGCGAGAAGTGTCGAAGCTCAAACAGGTTGCTACGTCGCTCATACCTTTGGCCGATGAGCAAGGTCGCATACACACTAACTTTAGTTCCACCACAACTTCAACCGGTCGATTGTCAAGCTCTGATCCGAATCTTCAGAATATTCCAATTCGCAGTGCAGAAGGTAGATTAATTCGAGCATGTTTTATTGCAAGCAATGAATACAGTGGATTGCTCACGGCAGATTATTCTCAAATCGAAATGCGAATCATGGCTCATTTAGCAGATGATCCTCATCTGATCTCTGCGTTTGAGAGTGGTGAAGATTTGCATGCAAGCGTCGCTGCAGCAATATTTGGAGTAGATAGTGATGCTGTGACTGCAGACATGCGACGCCGGAGTAAAGCCATGTCGTATGGACTTGCCTACGGACTTTCTGCATTTGGTCTCTCGCAACAACTCGGCATAGATCCCAGCGAGGCAAACGATTTAATGGAGTCGTATTTTTCCAGGTTTGATAAAGTTCGAGAATACTTAAAAGGTGTTGTAGAGAAAGCGCGACAAGACGGCTACACCCAAACAATGTTCGGTCGTCGGAGGTACTTGCCCGATTTGGTATCAGACAATCGTGTAGTACGTCAGGCCGCTGAACGGATGGCACTGAATGCACCAATCCAAGGCACAGCAGCAGACATCATCAAACTCGCAATGATTCAATTAGAAACCGATCTTGAAAAGTTGGGCACCAAATCCCGTCTCATTCTCCAAGTGCATGATGAACTTGTCCTAGAAGTCATTGAGTCTGAAAGAGAAATGGTGGAAGGTGTCGTGAAGAAAGCCATGATGTCGGCAGCGGAACTTAAGGTGCCTCTGAGCGTCTCTGTGGGGTATGGCAAAGATTGGGATACCGCGGCTCATTAGTCGGTTTTGTCTCGGAACATGCCATCGCCTAGACTTCGCAGGCTTCCTACGGGAGTTCATAGAGACGTAGCTTTGAACTCGAAACTGTCGGACGGCGCACCTACTAGACAACTACATTGAGGTCATTTTTCATATGACAAAAAATAATATTGCCGTAAATGATATCGGCACTGTTGAAGACTTCTTGGCAGCGATTGATAACACTCTCAAAAATTTTGATGATGGCGATCTGGTTCAAGGAATTATCGTTAAAGTAGATCGAGACGAAGTGTTGCTCGATATCGGCTATAAAACTGAAGGTGTCATCCCTTCGCGCGAGCTGACCATAAAGCATGATGTTGATCCCTCTGCCGTCGTGAAAGTTGGCGACACTATCGAGGCTCTGGTTCTACAAAAAGAAGACAAAGAGGGTCGACTAATCCTCTCCAAGAAGCGCGCACAATATGAGCGAGCATGGGGAGAAATTGAAAAGATTAAAGCAGCTGATGGCGTAGTGAAAGGCACTGTCATTGAAGTCGTCAAAGGTGGCTTAATAATGGACATTGGCCTACGTGGCTTTCTTCCAGCCAGTCTCGTAGAAATGCGACGAGTTCGAGATCTTTCGCCATACATTGGGAAAGAAATCGAAGCAAAAATTATTGAACTTGATAAGAACAGAAACAATGTCGTGCTCAGTCGTAGAGCATTCCTTGAGCACTCGCAGTCAGAATCTCGAAGCTCATTCCTTACAAATTTGGCAAAGGGTCAAATTCGCACAGGAGTAATTTCCTCTATCGTGAATTTTGGTGCTTTCGTTGATCTTGGCGGGGTGGATGGCTTAGTGCACGTTTCAGAACTTTCGTGGAAACACATCGATCATCCGAACGAAGTTGTGCAAGTTGGCGACGAAGTTACTGTTGAAGTTCTCGAAGTCGATATGGACCGCGAACGAGTTTCACTTTCACTCAAGTCAACTCAAGAAGATCCATGGCAGCACTTCGCTCGAACACATCAACTTGGGCAGATCGTGA
>JAURLB010000192.1 GCA_030831445.1 Candidatus Nanopelagicales bacterium
CACAGATGAAGTAAGCGAAAATTGGATTACGACAACAATTCTGCTTGGAAGTAAAAAGATTGCAGAGGAAATCAAACATGACGCTGAAAAGCAAGGAATGGGAACAACCCTTTCACTTATCGCATCGACTGGCGAAAAAGCAATCATTGGACATGTTGGCGATACTCGAATTTATGTATTTGAAAACGACAATCTTGAACAATTGACCCAAGATCACACTTACGTTCAAGAACTTGTTGATCGCGGAGAGATCTCACAGGATGAGGCATTAATTCACCCTCGTAGAAATCTCTTGATGAGAGCCATAGATGGATCTCGCTCAATCGATATTGATGTTTTTGAAATTCCACTTCGCTTGGGACAACGCTTTCTTGTGTGCAGCGATGGATTAGCAGGAGTGATTAGTGATGTTGAGATTGCTACTTCACTTCAAATCGAAGATCTCACACTTGTAGTTGAAACTCTTGTTCAGAAGGCTCTCGACAATGGTGCACCGGATAATGTCACTGTTGTTGTAGGCGAAGTGAGCGAAAATGTTTCTGAAGATTACCTCTTGATGCGAGGGGTTGAAGTTGAATAGCACCAGCATGACATCAATAGTTTGGCAGAATATGGTCCTGGAGGGGTTATGAGCGAGTCGATACGAATCATCGGTGATCGATATCAACTCGGTCAAGCTATCGGATATGGCGGTATGGCTGAGGTTTATCTCGGCACAGATTTGAAACTTGGTAGAGATATTGCTGTCAAAATCCTTCGACCCGATTTGGCTCGAGATCCAGTTTTCCTCAATCGATTTCGAAGAGAAGCCCAATCGGCAGCTGGGTTAAATCATCGAAACATTGTTTCGGTGTATGACACAGGTGAAGATGAAATCGAACAGGGTGTAGGAAAAGTGCTAGTTCCCTGGATTGTGATGGAGAAAGTTGAGGGTTATACCCTCAAGCAAATTCTGAAATCAGGAAGAAAGATTTCACCAGAGCGTGCACTTGATATCACGTCAGGAATTTTGTCGGCACTTGAATTTAGTCATCGTAATGGTATTGTGCATCGGGATATCAAGCCTGCAAACATCATGATTACTCAACACGGCGATGTCAAGGTAATGGACTTCGGTATAGCAAGAGCCGTCACCGACGCTTCTGCTACAGCAACTCTCTCCAATACGGTGCTTGGAACAGCTCAATATCTCAGTCCTGAGCAAGCAAAAGGTGAAACTGTTGACTCGCGCTCTGATCTGTATTCGACAGGCTGTGTGTTATTTGAATTGTTAACTGGTCGTCCACCTTTCACAGGCGAGTCCCCAGTTGCAATCGCATATCAGCATGTATCTGAAATGCCACCTATTACTTCGACCATAAATCCTGAAGTTCCTGTCACCTACGACCCAGTAGTGCAGAAGGCCCTTGCGAAAACATCAGCAGAGCGTTATCAAACTGCGGGCGAAATGAGAGCGGACGTTGAACTTCTCTTGAAAGGTTTTGCTCCGACCCAGGTTTCAAGTGCTCGAGATATTGATAAAACCCAAACCATGTCACCTGTAACACCGAGTGAGAAAACAGAGAAAACTATGACCAAGTCACGAGTTGGATTAATTGTTGGTGGTGCTGCAGGTGCTGTAGCGCTTGTGGTTGGTGCAATCATGCTGGTAACAACACTCATTAATCCAAGTCCAGTCACTCAAGTCACTGTCCCAGACGTCGTTGGCTTAACCATTGACCAAGCAAATACAAATCTCATTGCTGAAGGATTGATTCTCGGCGAAGTTACATATCAAGTAGCACCAGATAGACCAGAAAACACCATCATCAGTCAAAATCCTGGCAAAGAGACTGAAGTCAACAAAGGAACTGCAGTTAATGTCGTAGTTAGCAAAGGCAAGGGCCAAGTACAGGTCCCTGATCTTGTGAACTTTGCATCAGTTGATGACGCGCGTCAAGCTCTTTATGCAGTTGGACTCACACTTGGTCCAGTGACATTTGAAGATAGTGATAAACCTGAAAACACGGTGCTTCGAACAGATCCGCCGGCAGGATCGGTTGTCAATGAAGGAACAGCAATTTCAGTTGTTGTATCAAGTGGCAAGGTGAAAGTCCCCAATGTTGTCGGTATGAGTGAAAATGATGCCAAAAATGCACTCAAAGGTTTTGTTATCACCATAATTTATGAAGAGAGTGATGTAGTGACTGCTGGAACCGTTATCTCACAAACTCCTGCAGGTGACGTTCAAGTTGAACCTGGAAGTGCGGTTACGATTGTTGTTGCAAAGACTCCTTCAGATGCCACTGAAGATCCGGGCGATCCAAACGGTTAGTCACGATTCATCAGTGGTGATAATCCAACTGATTTGGTGAGTGCTTCAGTATCACCACATTGAGTGAGCCACTCGGCCAACATTCTGTGTCCACCTTCTGTCAATACAGATTCTGGATGGAATTGAACTCCTTCAATTGAATACTTTGCATGCTTCAATCCCATCACAACACCAGATTCTGTTTGACAGGTAATGATGAGTTCTGCTGGCACTGTGTCTCTTTCAACAGCAAGTGAGTGATAACGCGTTGCTTGAAAGCCTTGAGGTAATGAACTCATCACACTTTCACCCTGGTGATAAATCTCTGAAGTTTTTCCGTGCAGTAGTTCTGGTGCACGCGATACAGTCGCACCAAAAGCTTCTGCAATTGCTTGGTGTCCTAAGCAAACACCGAATAATGGAATCGAATTCTCTTTGCAATACTCAACCATCGACATTGAGATACCAGCATCGTGGGGAGCACCTGGACCGGGAGATAGCAAGACGCCATCAAAATCTTTGGCGAATTCGACACCTACTTCGTCGTTTCGCTTGACTGTGACATCAGCCCCGAGTTGCGCTAAGTACTGCACAATGTTGAATACAAATGAGTCGTAGTTATCAATTACGAGGATTCGGGTCATAGGCATATTGTCACCTAGTTGCTCATTTTCGGATGTTTTCCTCTAGTCTTTGCCCCTGAGAAGGAGCCGATATGCCTGAATCACGTCGCCGCAAAAAAGACGACTATGTGCCAGTTAAGGTAAGTCAAACCCCAGTAAAGCTTGAATCCCCACGCTGGATTGTCCCGGCAATGGTCTTTTTCCTCGTGGTTGGACTTCTCTGGGTGGTCGCCTTCTATATTGCAGGTAGTTCAATCCCTGTAATGAAGGATCTCGGTAACCTCGTGAATGTCTCAATTGGCTTCGCACTCATGGCAGTTGGGTTCTTCTTCAGCACGAAATGGCGTTAATTACACGCTTGTAATTCATCCCCAATGTGGAAAAGCCTGTGGATAACTACCTTCGTTGAAGGTTGAGTCCCGCCCCTACGGCTAGCCCCACAACAAGCCCACCGAAGTGGCCGTACCAATCGATATTCGGAAGCACAAACCCCAGCACAATATTGATTGCTAATAGACCGAGCACTTGATTTGTTGGATAGTTCATACGTCTTCCAATAATGAGAAACGCACCCATCAGTCCGAATATCGCACCTGATGCTCCAACCGAAAATGCAAATGGATTGTTGAATAGGAATGATGCAACGCTGCCACCGAGGCCCGCGGCAAAATACAACAAAGTAAATCGGGCGGAACCTATGAACTCTTCAATCGCAGAACCAAACTGAAACAAGATCAACATATTGAATGCAATATGAATAATCGATCCATGAATGAACATGGCAGTAATCAATCGGTAATACTCGCCAAATTCAGTGATTGCTATCTGATTCACACCAAACTGAACAAACAAATCACCAGATCCTGCTGAGTCAAGCAAAAAGATTGCTAAGCAAATACCGATAATGACTCGAGTGACAGTTGCTTTTCTGACCTTGATTCGTCGCACTGAACTTCTTGCATCCTGCATGCAATCTCTGCAATGAAAACCAACTGGTGCATCTTTCCTACACTCAACACAAACCGGAGTATCACAACGGTTACATTGAATGTAGGTTTCTACATCAGGATGCCATTTGCAGTATTGCGGGTTCATTACTTTATAGTGATTGAGGTAATCAAGATTTCTTCAGCTGGACGATCTTGTGCTCCAGTTTTTGCGGTTGCAATTGCATCAACGACATCACGACCTGCTTGATCAGTCACTTCACCAAAAATGGTGTGTTTGAAATTCAACCACGTAGTAGGAGCGACTGTGATGAAGAACTGTGAACCGTTTGTATTTGGTCCAGCATTGGCCATCGCTAAGAGATACGGCTTATTGAAAACTAATTCAGGGTGTGGTTCATCGGCAAAGTTGTAGCCAGGTCCGCCCATGCCGCTACCAAGCGGATCTCCACCCTGGATCATAAATCCAGCAATAACTCGGTGAAATGGAAGGTTTTTATAGAGTGGGCCCTCACCTGCTTGACCTGTCTTCGGATTCTTCCAAGCCTTTGATCCATCTGCTAAACCAATGAAATTCTGCACTGTTACAGGTGCATGGTTTTCAAAAAGTTCTACTTCGATGTCACCTTTTGTGGTGTGGATTACTGCAATTGTCATTTTATTCCTCCAAATCGTGCTACCACCGCTAACCATAGAGCAACTGAGCGACCAATGCCCAATGCGAAGATTAATGTTCCTAAGCCAACTGTTCCGCCCATCAAAAAGCCCGCAATTAACACACTTGATTCGATACTCATCCGCACACGGCTGACCCTGACTCCAGTTTTGTTGTGAAGCGAGGTCATAAGCCCATCTCGTGGGCCTGGTCCTAAGTTTGTAGTGAGATAGAGGGCACTACCTAAGCCAACACATAAAACTCCAATAACTGCAATCACAATTCCTAGCATGAGTGAATCGACTTTGGGGACTACACGAATTGTGACTTCGATCCAAAAAGGAATCATCAAGATGTTAAATATGGTTCCGGCTCCTGGTTTTTCTTTGAGTGGAATCCAGAGAAGGAATACGCAGATGCTAATAACAAGTGTCGCAGTTCCGATCTCAAATGGGGTGTAGTTTGCTAAGCCCTCTGAAAGCACGATCCAAGGTGAATTGCCAGTCGCACTCAAATACACCAAACCTTCACCGACCCCGAAGAAGAAAAAGCCAATCATTAAAATGAGAAAAGTTTTGAGGGCGAATTTCCAACGTGAGTCACTCTGCCAACTTGTTGTTGGAATAGTTTTGTGACCTTTGAGAAGAATCTCAGACCAACTTGGCACTTCAACCATCAAACTCCTTGGATATTGCCTAACTCTATTCAATTGAAATTATCATCACGATTACACTCACTACGTGCTTTCTATGCTGAAAATTGCGGATTTTCGAAAACTTTGGATTGGGCAAAGCATTAGTGTCTTTGGCACACAAATTGTTGGACTCGCATATCCCGTCCTTGCAGTATTGCTATTGGGTGCAACGGAATTCGAAATGGGAATTTTGAATGCTGCCGATAACGCAGCTTTTCTCTTCTTCGGTCTGTTTGCAGGAGTTTGGGTAGATAGATGGCGCAAGCGCGATGTAATGATTATCGGTGACATTGTGCGATTTATTGCAGTATTGAGTATTCCAATACTGTGGTACATCGACGTGCTTGAGGTGTGGCACCTGATTGCTATTGGCTTCATTATGGGTATCGCATCTCTTTTCTTTGATGTCGCCTATCAAAGCTATATCCCAATACTTTTCCCAGAAGACAAAATTGCACCTGCTAACTCAGCGCTTGAAACCACAAACCAGTTAGCGCACTTGGGTGGACCATCAATCGCAGGATTTTTACTTACAATCTTTAAAGCGCCACTATTGATTCTGATTGATGCATTTTCGTTTCTTGGATCTGCTCTTGCTTTGTCTCTTATCAAAGACGAAGAGACACCAAAACCAAAAGCTGAGCGCCGGGCTGTCAAAATCGAAATTCTTGAGGGTCTACGTTTTGTCTGGCAGCAAAAATACATTCGAAGTATTTCGTTCACTACGGCTACGTCCAATTTCTTTTCAACACTCGCTTTCACTCTCATACCCCTGCTTTATCTCCGAGATCTTGAAATGTCACCAGCAACGTTTGGTATTTTGGGTTCGCTATCAGCAATCGGTGGACTCGTGGGAGCGATGTCAACGACGAAGCTCATCAAATGGTTCGGTGAAGGACCTGTAATTGCTGGATCTGCACTGACAAGTGGACTATCTGCTTGTTTGATTCCTGTCGCGATCAACTTTTCAGGGATTACTCAAATTACATTACTTGCATTCAGTGGAATCATTACAACGTTCACAATCCTCTCCTACAACATCACTCAGGTAAGTGCGCGACAGAGAATTTGTCCACAAGAACTCTTGGGAAGAATGAATGCATCCATCCGGTTCTTTGTGTGGGGAGTTATGCCTATTGCTGCAATCTTGAGTGGGTTGCTAGGTGAAACGCTAGGGATTATTCCAACAATCTGGATTGGATCCATCGGAGTGGTGTTCGCTGCAACTTTCGTCTTGTTCTCACCACTCAGTCGAGAGAAGTACCTGACAAGTCAAATCAAGATATCTGAGAATTAAACCAGTCATATGTTTTTTCAAGACCTGGTACGAGTTTTGTTTCTAATGTAAAACGAAGTGATTGCAGCTTTGAAATATCTAGTAACTTTCTTTTTACCCCATTGGGTTTGTCAGTGTTCCAAGTTACTTCACCTTGATATCCAACAATAGATTGAATTGTATTAGCGAGTTCCTTGATTGACACTTCTTCACCAGTACCAATGTTGATTGGTTCTGAACTGTCATAGTGTTCAAGTAGAAATAAACATGCATCTGCTAGATCGTCCACATACATAAACTCTCTCAAAGGAGATCCGTCCCCCCATAATTCAACGCTTGATGAGTTGTTTATTTTTGCATCATGAAACTTTCGAATCATCGCAGGGATAACGTGGCTAGTGTTGAGATCAAAGTTGTCATTTGGTCCATAAAGGTTTGTTGGCAATACTGAAATATATGGAAGTCCGTATTGCTCACGAATTGCCTTTATTTGTTCAATTCCGGCAAGTTTCGCCATTGCGTATGCATGATTTGTTTGCTCGAGTGCTCCTGTGAGGAGATAACTTTCCTTCATAGGTTGAGGTGCATCCGCTGGATAAATACAGGACGAACCTAGAAAAAGAAGTTTCTGAGTGTTGTGTGTAACGGCCGCATCAAGAGTGTTCACCTGGATTTGTAGATTCTCGCTAATGAATTCTGCAGGATAGGTACTGTTTGCACCAATACCACCAACGCGAGCGGCGGCGAGTAAGACGATGTCTGGCGTGTTTTTACTAAACCAATCGAATACCTGTGAGCGATTCGTGAGATCTAGTTCATTTCGTTTGGGAGTGAGGATATTTTCAAACCCTTGTGATTGAAGTGCTCTCACAAGTGCACTTCCAACAAGACCAGAAGAACCAGCAACAAAGACTTTTTGGTTCTTCACCTAGCACTCCCAGAAACTCGCTTCATACAGGTCTATTCTTACGCCTGAATTCGTGAATGGAGTGTAAGAGATGAGCAAAGTTGCCCTCATCACCGGCATCACTGGTCAGGATGGTTCCTATCTTGCAGAGCTCCTCCTTGATAAGGGTTATATCGTTCATGGTTTAGTACGCAGATCGTCATCTATCAATACAGATCGCATCGACCATTTACATAACAATCAGGACTTATTGAATAAGCGATTCTTCCTTCACTTTTCTGACTTATCTGACTCCTCATCCCTCACGAACATCATAGATCTGGCACAACCTGATGAGATTTATAACCTCGCAGCCCAAAGCCATGTGAGGGTGTCATTCGATATGCCCTACTACACAGGTGAGATCACAGGACTCGGTGCAACGAGAATTCTTGAAGTTATTCGGGCAATTACA
>JAURLB010000193.1 GCA_030831445.1 Candidatus Nanopelagicales bacterium
TCTCGCTCATATGCTGTAATAGTGTTAGCGCTTAGCCGTCTTTCAATCTTGAGATATTGAAGATATCGGCGGATGTAGTTCTCAAGCAACCAAAACACTTTCTGTCGTAACAAATGGCAGATTGAAGGCTTCAGCGACGGCCTGATATGTCAATTGACCTCCAAAGGTATTAAGACCCTTTGCGAGGGCTTCATCGGCTCGTAGCGCTTCACGCCAACCTTTGTCAGCAATTGCGATAGCGTAGGGAAGCGTCACATTCGTCAAAGCGTACGTTGAGGTGTGAGGAACGGCACCTGGCATATTTGCTACGCAATAAAAAATAGAGTTGTGTACGGCATAAGTTGGTTCAGCGTGCGTTGTTGGGCGCGAATCTTCAAAACAGCCGCCCTGGTCTATCGAGATATCGACCAAAACTGATCCTGGTTTCATCCGACGAACGAGATCATTGGAAATCAATTTTGGGGCTTTTGCGCCTGGCACCAACACTGCTCCGACGACGATATCGGCGTCTAAGACTGCTTTTTCGATTTCAAACATATTAGAGGTAACCGTTTGTAGGTGACCTTGAT
Organism: Candidatus Nanopelagicales bacterium; assembly: GCA_030831445.1. GTDB lineage: Bacteria > Actinomycetota > Actinomycetes > S36-B12 > UBA5976 > JAFMIT01. The sequence continues at coordinate 570 of JAURLB010000193.1, forward strand.
ATATCGCATCTAAGTGTCGAAGCCTGCTCACACTTTTGTCTAGCAATGTAACCTGGGCTTGCATACCTAGTGCAATAGCTGCGGCGTTAGCTCCAGCCACGCCTCCACCTATAACAACTACTTTCCCTGATTGAACGCCACTTACGCCACCAATCAATGTTCCTCGCCCACCCTGTGCTTTCATCAGGGCGTTAGCCCCAACTTGGGTGGCAAGACGTCCAGCAACTTCGCTCATAGGAGCAAGCAGTGGGAGGCTCTTATCTTCAAGTTCAACAGTTTCATATGCGATTGCGGTGACATTCTGCTTGAGCAAAGCATTGGTGCAGGCTTCGGATGCCGCTAAATGCAGAAATGTGAAAAGTATTTGATCCTTTTGCATCAAGTCATATTCGGGCTCTATTGGTTCTTTCACCTTAAGAATCATCTCAGACTCTTTCCACACAGAATCTTTCGAAGAGATTTGAGCACCTGCTGCTTTAAATTCTGCGTCTGTGATTGACGAACCTAATCCAGCGCCCTCTTCAATAACCACTGTGTGTCCATGCTGTGTGAGCTCATGTACTCCACTTGGAGTAATCGCCACACGATATTCATGATTCTTGATTTCTTTGGGGATTCCTACTCGCATATGCAGCTCCTGGACGGCTAGTAGTGAAAGTCTATGCTTTGTTTAATTTATGCACCCTATTGGTACGCAAGAGGTGCGATCTCGCGGGCCAATCCCCTTGCGCATCACGACCACTGCGCAGAGCGCTGTATGACAAAACGCCGAGAACTAGAGTGGGACTTTGCCATAAACCCTGTTGAATATTGCGCATCGCATCTTCAATGTTGACCCAGCGGATTTGGATCTCAGACTCTTCATCATCGAGCGAAAGCACATTTGAATCTAGGCTTGAGATGTTTCGAGCAAGGTAAATTCGGACTGCTTCCGAAGTACTTCCTGGCGACGTGAGAAAATCAACGAGCACACTCCACTCAGTTGCAACAGCACTTGCTTCTTCAAGTAACTCGCGCTGCGCTGCAATAATCGGATCCTCATCTGGCGTGTCCAATAATCCGGCAGGGATTTCAATGAGATACGCACCAACTGGTTGGCGGTACTGACGGATAGTCAAAATCTCATCGTTCTCATTCATTGCTACAACAGCAACAGCCCCTGTATGGCGAACATAGTCTCGATTAATTGTGTACGGCCCAATTTCAAACCTATCGTGAACTACATCCCAAATCCGGCCTTCGTGAGCAACCTTTCGTTCAAGGAGCGGTTTATCAACGAATTCGTCAGCCCAACTCTCGCTCACCGTTGCAAGGCCGCCTGTATCAGGCCGGCGAAAAGTGGGTGCGGATGAGTTGGACGAGATTTGAACTCTGGATGGGCTTGAGTTCCCACGTAATAAGGGTGAGTTTCGGTTGGAAGCTCGACAAACTCAACTAAGAGTCCGTCCGGGCTGACGCCTGAAAAGATCAAACCATCGGATTCCAACTGTTTACGATAGGAATTATTCACTTCGTAACGATGGCGATGCCTTTCCGTAATTCTGAGTTCTCCATAAACACTGCTCACAATTGAGCCGGCAACAAGATCAGCTGGATATGAACCCAGTCTCATAGATCCTCCCATATCCTTTTGACCAGCAATGACATCGGTTTGTGAAGCCATTGTCGCAATCACGGGGTGCTTTGTATCAACATCAAATTCCGCTGAGTTTGCATTCTCAAGTCCAGAGACACTCCTTGCATATTCAATCACCATACATTGCAAGCCTAAACACAGTCCTAGAGTTGGAACTTTATTCAATCTAGCAAAGTTCAGCGCACCGAGCTTTCCCTCTATTCCTCGAATTCCAAAACCACCAGGCACAACAATGGCGTCCAAACCAGAAAGCACGCGACTTGCTCCTTCAGGTGTGGCGCATTCGTCCGATTCAATCCAAACGATCTCCACGCGGGCATCGTGGGCAAATCCGCCAGCGCGAAGTGCTTCGGTAACTGACAAATAAGCATCTGGGAGGTCAATGTATTTCCCAACAAGTCCAACTTTGACGCTTCGACTTGGATGATGAACAACTTGCAGCAATTCATCCCAACGTTTCCATTCAACATCTTTGAAAGGCAAGCCGAGCGTCCGAATGATGTAGCTATCTAGCCCTTCTCTATGTAGGACTCGAGGAATATCGTAAATACTAGGCGCGTCCGCGGCGGCCACAACGGCTTCTTCCTCGACATCGCACATCAGACTGACTTTTTTCTTGATGCTCTGCGGAACTTCTCGGTCACAGCGCAAAACAAGTGCATCTGGTTGAATTCCTATGCTACGTAAAGCCGAAACTGAGTGCTGAGTTGGTTTCGTTTTCAATTCTCCAGACGGCCCGATATAGGGAAGCAAAGAAACGTGAATGAAAAACACATTTTCTCGACCAACATCCTGTCGAACTTGCCGGACAGCTTCGATGAACGGCAACGATTCAATATCTCCAACTGTGCCACCAATTTCTGTAATCACGACATCTACATCATTACTCGCCATTGCACGAATTCGAGATTTGATTTCATTTGTAATATGTGGAATAACCTGCACCGTGTCACCAAGAAACTCTCCCCTACGTTCCTTAGCAATCACCTCAGAGTAGACCTGTCCGGTTGTTACGTTTGCCTTTCGCGATAGATTGACATCTAGAAATCGTTCATAATGTCCAATATCTAAATCGGTTTCGGCTCCATCCTCAGTAACAAACACTTCGCCGTGCTGAAAAGGATTCATAGTTCCTGGATCAACGTTGAGATACGGATCCAGTTTTTGCATAGTTACCCGAAGCCCTCGGGCGGTCAATAAATTACCTAGGCTTGATGCAGTTAAACCCTTGCCTAGAGATGAAGCAACTCCCCCAGTTACAAATATGTGTTTTACAACGTGGTGTTTATTCACTGATTCTCCCGCGAACGCATTTGGTCACGGGGGTCCACAGTATCACTTCACTGCCCTAGTTCTTCAAACTGGCCTTCGCGGCACGAGCCTTTTCGAGCAATTCTTCGGCGTGTTCTCGTGCAGATTCCGAACCTTCAAGCCCGGCAAGCATCCGTGCCAACTCTGTCACTCGCTCATTTTCACTTAGTTCCAGCACTTCAGTCGAGGTAGAATCAATGCCGATAGTCTTTCGAACTACGAAGTGTTGGTCTGCGAATGCTGCTATTTGAGGTAAGTGCGAAACAACAAATACCTGGGAACTTCGACTTACGAGGACTAGTTTTTTCGCAATTGAAAGCGCGGTGGCGCCAGCCACACCTGTATCAATTTCGTCAAAAATCATGACTGGAACGTTCGAGTCTCTGAGCAAACTCACCTCCAATGCAAGCATGAGACGTGATAATTCGCCACCACTTGCACTGTCTTGTAACGCGGCTAATTTCATTCCAGGATTGGCGGAGAACATGAATTCCACCGTATCGAATCCGTTATCGCTGATGTTTGATTGTTTTATGTCAATCTCAAATCGAGCACTCACCAATGCCAAATCTTCAAGTTCCGAAGAAACTGCAACTTGCAATTCCTCGCTCGCGCGTACCCTTTGATTGTGCAACGCTTCGCACACCGTCTGCAACTGTTCACTTGCAGAGGCAACATCATTTTCTAGTTTTGCAATCGCTTCATCACCGATATCTACAAGCTTTAATTGTTCGGTCGCTGATTCCAGCCATTGAAATAGATCATCTGTCGTGGGGCCATATTTTTGAAGCAATCGCTTGATTTGGCTTTGTCGCTGCATGAGCGAGTCAATGTCTGAATCCGAATTTGATATTTTCTCCAGCAAGCGAATCAATTTTGATTGGACCCCAGTTATTAAGACATGAGTTTCATTCAAGTCTGTTAGGAGTGAGGATATTTCTGAGTCTGAACCAGATATTCGCTCAAGTGAGGTGATGGACTTTGCGATTGCGGCCGCTACCGAACCCTCATCGGTTTCGAGCGACTCGATCGCGGTTCGTAGATATTCAATCACCGCTTCTGAATCAGAGATGAGCTGAATCGTGGCTGCGATGGTTTTATCCTCTTCGGGTTGAATCGCGAGATTTGCACACGTTTCAACGTCTTCGCGCAATGTCTGGGCAATTTTTAAGGCATCTTCACGTGTGGAACGGAGCTTTTTCAGCTTCTGAGTCAGTTCCTGCTGAAGGCGAAAAGCTGCCGAAACGTCTTGGCGCACGGCTGAAATGGGCTCGCCTCCGTATTCATCCAAAATTGAAAGGTGCGTTTTTGGATTCAAAAGGCGATAGGTGTCATGCTGACCATGAATCGCAATCCAGAGTTCTGCAAGCTCTCTGAGAAGTGCGCTTGGAGCTGACTTAGCTTGCAGACTTGCTTTACTTTTTCCATCCTTTGGAAACTGGCGGGCGATATAGAGACGACCTTCATCGAGTTCTATTCCTAGTGCGGCGATAGATTCATCGTTGGAACCTACATCAATTATGCCTTCAACGAATGTGTCGTCATCCACCATATCTGCACTTGTTGGCTTATAGCCAGTCAATGCAACCAACCCGTCTAGAAGTAATGTTTTGCCAGCGCCTGTTTCTCCGCTTATCACGATCAAGCCGTGCGAGAAATTCAGATGTGCAGCATCGATAAGTCCTAATTTCTTGATTGTGAGCTGCTCAAGCATCGTGTGTCTCGCGCCAACCTATAGTAGGTAATCGAAATTTGTGCACAAGTCGATCTGTGAAATTGGTATCATCAAAACGCACAAATCGAATACGCGCATCATTGCCCGTTACGATAACATCATCAAGGTACTTCAATTCGTAGGTTCTTCTGCCGTCAAGATTCAATAACCCAGCGTCTGAATGAACTTGAACTCGATATTCAGAATCTACTGAAAAAACAATCGGCTTAGCGAACAAAGCGTGCGCGCAAATAGGCACCATAACTAAGCATTCGACGTTTGGAAAAACAATTGGCCCTCCAGCCGAAAAAGCGTAGGCAGTAGAACCTGAAGGTGTCGCGACAA
>JAURLB010000194.1 GCA_030831445.1 Candidatus Nanopelagicales bacterium
CAACTGCGCCGCGAGAAGCCCAACAGCAATTAACGAATTAAATAACCTCATTGATAAGACATTCAAAGACTTTCCGATTGGAACAAAAAGATTCATGATCTTGTAGCACCAAACTGGATAGCCGCCTCCGCTGGAGTTAACGTATATTCCTAAACCGATAGGCTCGCAACGCTGAATCGAACCCCTAACATCGAGCAAGCATGACTGGTTGTCAATGTCCGCTAATCCACTCGCATATATTGATTTTGTGCCGCCTTCATACATTTCGAAACAATGTTTAGAGTCTTTGCCATTTGCGCACCAAATACTTCCGAGTGTGAAATACTCATCGGGAGTTGAACCTGGGGGATTCGAAAGTGACCAACACACCATCGTGACCAGCAGCGCGACCATCGCTTGAACAATTCGCCTTCTGTCGACGTTCTGGGTCGACTCGCTCGTTGTCTCCAATGATCCCCCTGGTGTATGTGGAGCTCAAAATGAGATTTGAGCCCGCAATCTAATCATAACGAGTGCGTTTGGAAGGTCGTCTGACACCGATCTGCGCACTACCAAGATTTTTGATCATCCACAAAGTGGAATCGTTGTTCTGTTGCTCTGAATTGTTGCTGGTTAAGCAGTTAAGACAGTGAGCAATAAACCGATGACAATTGTTTCACACCAAGTGCTTCGACGGAGTTTGACTTCACGGTTGAAGGTGGCGCTCCGTTGCTACCAGGTGGGGGTGGGCCATTCCCACCTGGGGGAGGTGGCTTCTGGCCGTTGCCACCCTGCGGTGGTTGATTGTTTCCACCCATCGGCGGCATAGGTGCGGCAGCCGCGCCACTCTGTGTTTTTGGCGTGCCTTTTAGGCAACCAACGATGTAGGGGAATGTCAGGGTTGCGTGATATCCATATGTTCCGTCAGGCTGAATTCGACCATTGCATTCATCTAGCACTGTTGGACTTGATGATGATTTGAATGCGTATGCATTCCACACATTTTTTTGTGGGTCTCCTGTTTGCACGTAACCCGAAGTCATTTGCGCTTTCTTAGTGCATTTCACATTCAAGCAACCGGTTGGCCCATAAACGGGGAAACCATCAATTGCATACGCGATGATTCCGGTGTTCTTCAAGTTGCATATTGCGATGGTCAATAGCACGTGATAGTGGTATTCGTTCTGTGGTCCAGCATGACCGCCGCACGTATCTAACATTTTGTTGTAGTACGGGTCGCCCCAAGCGCTCTATGAGAACCTGACCTTCTATTGCTCCGTAGAACAACAAACCCGAAACCGTAATCTCCATCGTTCCTAATTGATTTCCAATCTTTGTTGGTGCTGCTGCAATTTTGGATCTCGAGGAAACTTAATGGTCAAGTTTTGTGGCGTGAGAGTGTGTGGTGTTTTGTTGATGAAAGGGAAACTGATCATGTCCTTGGTAGCGACCAAGACTTCTGTTGTTGTACACGTCACTTTTGAGGATGGCTTGGCGTAACCCGTGCCGGCACCTTGAGACATTGATAAATCCATGAACTTGGCAGTTGGGCATTTTGGCAATGCAGATGGACGGGCGGATACAGGTTGAGAGGGGACTGCAACTGCCCTAGCCAGCGCTAGTGACAACAGCGATAATTGAAATTTCATTCAGAGTTTCTAGTGCAAATGTCGGTGAATAGACACTACTCACCTCAAGAGTTCACCAGGGTTGGGTATTGCTTCATCTCGGAAACCAAGGTGGGAATCGAACTCACGACGTAATCGGCAATTGTCACCGCTTGTCGGATATTTAAAGTCTTTCAAGCAATAGCGTTTCTGTGTTTAGTACTGGCAATCCTTGAATAAGTTTCTGTCTTGCAGAAAAGTTGATAAAACTTATATTTCCTCGAACATCACGGCTATCACGGTATGTAGGGGAATTAAATGCCCGTTCTGGATCCACGCGATTCAATGGCTGCTTCATTAGATCGTCGCGAATAAAGAATGCGTTATGTCCAGCAGAATTTGTTCCAATCAGCCCATAGCCAAGTCTGGTGGCAACATCATTAATTGCAGATAACGAAGCGCCCCAATATTGACCCGAATAATGATGTTTAAATCTTTGAAATTTTTCGTCATAAGGAACTGTCACTTTTCGTGTGGGACCAAATATAGGATTGAATTCACAGATAAGTATGCGAGGTTTAAATTTTGCGATGGAGGAAAGAATAAAGTAATCAACACCATCAAGGTCAATTGATAAAATTCCTAAATCGTGATCAAATCCGCTGTGATCTAGAAGATCCTCAATATTGTCTTTGTTGACGAATGCGCAAATTGCTTGCAGATCATATTTCCAGTAATAGTAGTTTTTAATCAATCGAGAGATGTTGCGATCATTGCCATCAATAACGAATCCGCGCCAATTGTCTTTCATCATGAGAAATCGGCAATTAGATTCGGCGAAATCTTCTACCCCGAATTCAATAAATGTTTTGTTCGGTATGTCAATCAAATTTACCAAATACTGGATAATACCATCTTCTCCAAATTGTGAAAAGATTGAAAATTCTTTTTCCATTAGGTTGAGCCGCTGGTTTGTTGAGCCATTGGTTTGTTGAGTTGTCAGTAATCGCCCTTGGTTGATCAAGATTCGCTCAACGTACTCCACTCTTCGTGCTTCAAAGTGGACAACTTCCATAATTTTTCGAGAAATTGCAGTAATTAGTTTTCTCATATTCCACGACCTCAATTATTTGAACTTGAGCCCAAGATGAGAATCGAACTCACGGCCTACGCATTACGAGTGCGTTGCTCTACCCCTGAGCTACCTGGGCGGGTGACTAATTTAAAGTTTACTGGAGAGGACGTTATTGATGACACTTGCGGGAAAACTATAGAAAGTCGCCAAAAAGCAGTCATTAAAGCTCAATTTTGAAGTCGTATAGGCCAATGTTGTGTTACGAATGCAGGGTGACTTGAGCGCATTCCACTTACTCTGGATTTGGAATGAGCGAAGAGTATTTGTATGTTGATGTAGTGATTCTTCGGAGGCTCAACCTGCCGTGGTTACTGATTGCGGTGCTAGCGGTCGTCGTTTCTGATCCACTTGGAGTCCTTAATGGCAATATTTCTCAGGATTCTTATTCGGAAATTCGTAGTGCGTTATTGAAGTCACATAAGTCAAAAGTAGTGCTGGTTGGCTCCTGGGATGACTTCTATTCGCATGAGTACAACGACTATTGGCGTTCAGAGATGGGCGAAGGTTTTGTAGAGCGAAACTACGATGAGGTACTAGATGCAGCATCTCTAGGGGACGACTATTTCAATCAATATCTCCGCGCTAAAGAGATTACTCATATTTTGGTTCCACAGTCGACCTTTGATCAAGGGGCAATTCGCCATAAGTTCGCAAACCGTGGTTCGATCGAGATCAAAATCGGAGAACCATACTTTGCGGTAGAAGGTGCATCCTCTTACCCGTATGCTTCGGTGCTTCTTAAGGTTTTAAAAACTTCTAATGTTGTTGTGTCTGCAGACGCACCAAAGTATGAGATC
>JAURLB010000195.1 GCA_030831445.1 Candidatus Nanopelagicales bacterium
GAAGAGGTAGCTCGAACGCTTGGATTTAATGCGTTTCAGGTGTTACGTCGAATCACGTGGCCAAATGTTCGCGGGGCAGTTTTTGCAGGTGGGTTGATCTCTGCGCTCTACACACTCAGTGACTTTGGCGCAGTTTCTCTCGTGAAATATGACACATTTACGAGAGCTATTTACATTGCTTATCGATCGAGTTTTGACAGAAACGTGGCTGCGGCACTTTCACTTGTACTCGTCATAGTCGCTGTGATGTTGTATTTGACATACAAGTATTTCACAAACACCGAGAATCCGACGAGCTCGTCGCAATTTTCATCCCTGACCAAATTAGGGAAACTCAAAGTGCCCAGCGTGCTATCGCTGGCCCTAATTTCAATCGTGAGTTTCGTTCTGCCACTGGCGAGTCTTATTCGGTGGCAAAGTCGTGGACAATCTGTTGCCGATACAGCACAAATCCTTCGTGCAGCGATAAATACGTTCTCATATGCTCTTGTTGGTGGACTTGTAATTGCACTTCTGAGTTTCGCTTCTGCCATAGTGATTGGACGATTTGAATCGCGTTTCACCCAATCTCTCCAACGTCTACTTTGGATTACACACTCCTTACCCGGACTCGTAGTCGCCTTATCTCTCATCTACTTAAGTAACCGTTACTTCACAATTTCGTATCAAACAAGTTTCTTAGTCATTTTGGCGTACGTCATTTTGTTTCTTCCAAATTCCTTCGCGGTATTGAAGAGCCCGATAGAGAAGTCAGCCCGCGCGCTTGAAGAAGTCGCGCAATCGATGGGTTATACCTACCGATCTCTGATTTCACGATTGCTTATTCCGATGTTCAAAAAGCCTTTGTTGATAACAACCGCGTTGGCAACCCTGACAATTGTGAAAGAACTTCCCGCAACGCTATTGCTACGCCCAACAGGTATAGAAACACTTGCAACTCGACTCTGGAGTGCTGCATCGGGCACAGAGTATGCCGAAGCTTCTACCTATGCCCTCATAATTCTGTTTCTCGCGGGCATTCCCACCGTGCTATTGACCTTAGCCCAACTTCCCCGATCGAGCACTACGATTACATCTCGAGAGTCTCCCAAGGAGTTACAAAGATGACAAACCAATTGGTGATCCTGAATCTCCATAAGTCATTTGGTGAACTCGCAGTCTTGCAAGGAGTGAATCTCAACGTTAACCAAGGTGAGATACTTTCAGTTATTGGCACGTCTGGTGGCGGCAAAACCACACTTCTTCGATTGATTGCAGGGTTTGAAACTCCAACACAGGGTGAGATTCAACTTCGTGGGAAACCGATTAGTTCTTCAAGTGTTGTAGTCCCACCAGAATTTCGGCAAATAGGAATCGTCCCTCAGGACCCGACTCTCTTTTCTCATCTGAGCGTCTTTGACAATGTTGCATTTGGTTTAAAGCGAATGCCTAAAGTTGAAAAACGCGAACGAGTCACGCGGTTACTTGAACTCGTCAGACTTGAGGGGCTTGAGCAGCGCTTTGCCCATGAACTCTCAGGTGGACAGCAACAACGCGTAGCGATAGCGCGAGCACTTGCACCACAACCTCAACTGCTTTTACTCGATGAACCATTTGCCGCGCTTGATGCGCACTTACGAGCCGAAATTCGACATGACGTTCAAACTGTTCTTGCCGAACTTCAGATGACCGCAATTATGGTGACTCACGATCAAGATGAGGCTCTCTCAATTGCCGATAAAGTAGCGGTGCTTCGGGATGGTGTGATTGTTCAAGTCGATTCACCGCGAGCGATTTATAACCGACCGATAGATAGTGACGTTGCAACATTTCTTGGTGATGCTGTCATTGTGGAAGGAACAATTCAAGGAAACAAAGTTTCAACGCCACTTGGGTCACTTGCACTCTCGAAAGAATTTCCTGAAGGAACAAAAGGCACTGTTGCCATCCGTCCGGAGAATTTCTATTTGCAGCCACACCTTGCAGGAGATTCAGTAGTCATCGGCCGTCAGTTCTTCGGACATGATGCAATTATTGATGTTCAAACTCCAACAGCAATCATCAAGGCGCGCACAAGCGGACCTTTGAGCCCCGAGATTGGTATGAAAGTGTCAGTCTGGGTTCGAGGAACGGTTTCGTTTTTCCCTTTATAAAACAAAGACCCCGCCGAAGCGGGGTCTTTGCATTTGACGTAATTAGTCAATTGGAGCAGGAACTGGACCTGAGATGAATTCGTCAACTTTTGCAGTAATTGCATCGTTGGCGGTGTATTCATAAACACCCATGGTCGCAATTGTTACTTCACCGTTGGCATCAAATTCGATTGGACCGGAAACACCGTCGAAATCGATATCTGAACCTTCATCAAGTAATGCCTTGCAATCTGCCCAGTTGGTGCACTTGGTTCCACCTGCAGAAACTGCTGCGAGGTTTGCGCCGATAGTTGCACCGTCAGTTGCGCCTCCAGCTTGCGCTGCAAGAGCGAGCAACATCACTGCGTCATATGACTCAGCTGCGTATGAGAAGTCGGTCAGAGTTGGATCAACTTCAAGCAAACGCTGTTGGAATGCATCTGGAGCAGCAGCACCTGGCAATGTGGCCTTAACGCCTGTCATTACGCCTGCAGGAAGATCAGCAAATGCGGTCGTTGAAAGGTTACCGTCTACGAGGTAGAGAGGAACATCTTTTGGACCAATGCCTTGCTTGATTAATTCCTGGATAACAGCGGTGCTTTCAGCAAAACCAATCAAAGCGATTGCGTCTGGCTTTGCAGCCTTTGCTTGACCAACTTCAGCTGAGAACTCAGTTGCCTGAGGGTTGTAGGTGATAACGGTTGAAGTTCCGGAGAATGCGTTAGCAGCATACTTTGCCAAACCATTTCCGTAAGCATCATCCAAGTTCAGGATAACAGCATTTGTTGCACCTTCATTTGCCATCAACTGACCCAATACAGCACCCTGGAAGGTATCTGATGGAGCAGAGCGGAAATACAAACCATTATCTTCATAGTTAGTGAAGTCTGGTGATGTATTTGCTGGCGAGAAGTGGACAACGCCTGCTTCTGTGATTTTGTCGATAACTGTGAATGACACACCTGATGATGCAGCACCAACAATTGCGCTCACACCTGCAGCGAGGTGTGCATCAACTGTCTGCTGAGCAATATCAGTAGAAGTGTCACCGGAGTCACCACGAAGGTGTTCTACTGGCTTACCCAGTACGCCACCTGCGGCATTGATTTCTTCGATTGCTAGATCGACACCTGCAAACTCTGGTGGCCCGAGGAATGCAAGGCTGCCAGTTTCAGGAAGTAACGATCCGATCTTGAGCGCTGCTGCTTCTTCTTCGCTGCTTGAACATGCGGATAGCACTAGCAGTGAAGCTCCGAGAGCAGCAATGGTACGCATCAAAAATGAGCGAGTCATTGATCTTCTCCTTGAAATATTTCATGAGCTCGAAGGACAATCCTTCAAGGGTGCGTATTCTCAAGGGCAACTAGACATTGGGCAATAGAAAATAGGTAAAAATCGGTAATTGTTTGCATTTTGTAACACAAATGCCCACTATTCGGGCTCTCGTCTCACAATATGGGATGGCTACCGATAGTTCACGAATTGGACTGGGAAGTCCAAACTCGACTCTTTTATGAGGGTAATTGTGTCCTGCAGGTCGTCGCGGGACTTGCTACTCACTCGCAATTCCTCTCCTTGAATCTGAACCTTCACGCTCTTGGGTGCTTCATCGCGAATTAACTTTGAGAGTTTCTTTGCCTGTTCCTGGTTGATTCCTTCTTTGAGAGTGCAGAGAATTTTGAATTCTTTACCGCTTGCTCGTGGATCGGCTGGCTCAAGAGTCTTGAGCGAAACTCCTCGTTTCACAAGCTTTTCCTTGAACACGTCCAATGCTGCTTTGACCCGCTCTTCGGTGCCCGCAGAAAGCTCGACGGTCTTGTCGCTTTTTCGTTCAATCTCAGCACCAGTGTTTTTAAAGTCAAAGCGCTGGTCAAGTTCTTTTGAAGTCTGGTTGATGGCGTTATCAACTTCTTGTTGATCGATTTTGCTCACGATATCAAAACTGCTATCTGCCATATTCACTCCAGTGCTAGGAGGTGAAGTCTGCCTTACCTCCTCGAACTACTTCAAGGGTGGCGTGTATTCTCTGCCGTGCCCGCAACGCGGGTGGGGCGGGTTGCCCGAGCGGCCAATGGGAGCGGACTGTAAATCCGCCGGCGTAGCCTTCAGTGGTTCAAATCCACTACCCGCCACCACATACTTTGAGGTATTTCGTTTCGATAGATTCGATTCTCAACCTAGACTTACGTTGACTAGGAGTCTTGAGGGAATATGCCATCACAAAGCGCAAACTTGCCCAAGTCAAAGCTCATTTATCTCGACGTATCGAGTACTGCTGTTTCCCCCATCGTCACAGGCATTCCAAGAGTGGTCCGTTCATTAGCGGAAGAACGAAATAGGAGTGAAGTGCACCTTATTGAGTTTGATGGATTAGCAAACTCCTACAAGAGCATCCAAGAACTACAACCACTTAACACTTCATCAGAGTCACTCCAAAGAACTCGACGTGCACTCATTGCCACCAAACTCTACAAAGCCTTAACGGAGAATGAGAATATTGGGAGTGTTGTGACATTTCTACTTCGGAGTCGTTTTATATTTTATGTTGCACGTCGCTTGTTAGGCGCTCCAAGTGGAAATGGTGAGATGCTGAATCAACCCAATGGCATTCTGTTTTTGCCCGAAGTTCCTGTACACAAATGGCATGTGACGAAGATTATGAATCTGAAAAAGTCAGGAGCCATCACTTTAGCGCTCTACGTGCATGACCTGCTTCCCATTCATCACCCAGAGTACTTTTCTCGCGATCTCGTATGGAAATTCCGGAACTTTGTTCCACTCATTGAGGTTGCTGACGTCATACTCGTCTCGAACGAGGATGTGAAAGCACAAGTTGAGGCAGAATTCAAGAAGAGCCAGGTTCATGTTGTTGCTTTGCCATCTACATACATACAAACTACGCCAACGAGTGAGTTGAGTTCACGTTTCTTAATGGTTGGGACGATAGAACCTCGTAAGAACTACATGTCCGTGTTGGAGTCATTTGAAAAGTTACACGTTTTACACCCCGAAATTGAATTGCGCATTGTCGGTAACCTAGGGTGGAAATACACAGACATTGTTACTCGCATTTCAAGACTACAACATCGAGGAGTAAAGCTGCATTGGTTGCAGAATCTCAACGACGAAGAGCTCCGCCTGGAGTATCAACAAGCGCTTGCACTTTTATACCCCTCTCATTACGAAGGGTACGGGCTCCCAATTATTGAAGCACTGAGTCAGTCCACACCTGTAATCACTTCGGATCGACCTGCTATGCGGCTCTTTGAGCGCCTTGGCGGAGTTACCTTAATTAATCCTGATAATTCAGATGAACTATTTGATGAAATGAAGAGAATGCTTGATTTCGACTACAGAAAATCCAAGAGTCAGCAAATTCAACTAAATGAAATTCCTACAAGTTGGCAAGTCTTTGCACATCATTGCTATCAAACAATCAGGGAAGTTTAAAGCCAAGCCTTTGTGCATCGTGTTCAAAGACTGCATCTTTTTCTGATTGCGAGAGTTTTGGTACCAAACCTATTGCAGTGGCAACATCAATGACGATTTCGTCCAACTGTGCCACTTCGTGCAACTGATGGATATCATCAGTTGTGAGTTGAATCTTTTCCACTTCATTTGCCGGAAAGACATTTACGCGCTTCATCGCAACTGGTATCCCCAGTATGTTCGAGGTAGCGGACTC
>JAURLB010000196.1 GCA_030831445.1 Candidatus Nanopelagicales bacterium
CGCTCATTCACAATCCGATCGAGAGGTCGTAAATGTGGCATCGGGGGATCCGATATCAATTAATAGGTTGACAAACGAAATGTTGATCGCGTCAAAATATGGACGAAAGGCTACGCATGCAGAGCGAGACTGGACACACGGAAGTAAGAGATTTGGTAATCCAATTAAAATAGAACGATTATTTGGTTGGCGTGCTACGACGACCTTGTCGTCTGGTCTTGAGTCGGTTTACAAATCACTTGGCGAGGGCGATTAATGAGCTCGGTGCTGATTAGCTTGATTGCTCCATGTCTCAACGAAGAAGGCAACATTCAGAAACTATCTCAGAGGTTTTTCGCTGAGGCAATTCGCCGCGACATAAATTGCGAAATTGTTTTTATTGACGATGGCAGTACCGATTTTACCTGGAGTAGAATACAGGTTGAAGTTGAAGACAAACCAGAAAAAGTTCAGTGCGTTCGACACGACTCAAATCAGGGAATTCCTAAGTCGTGGATCTCTGGTATCGAGGTTGCTAAGGGCTCGTATGTCTGTTTGATTGACTCCGACCTACAGAATCGACCCGAATCGGTTTTTGATCTTTACGATTCACTACTGGCAAGCGGGGCATCAGTCGTGCGTGGCGTTAGAAGGCCTACAACCACAACAACCTTTGGGCGAATATTGATGTCCAAGGGACTAAATCTTTTGTTGAACCTGGTGTTCGGAATGAAGTCACGTGATAATAAGTCAGGTTTTCTTCTAGGTGAAACGAAATTGATGTCAAGAGTGGTACACCATCAGGGACACTATTACCATTTTCAGACCTTTATCGGTGTTTCGGCAAATGTATTGGCCCCACTTGTAATTGAGATTGACACACCGTTTGATGATCGTAATGCAGGATCATCATTCTTGACCGGGAAGAGCTTCCGAGTCGCTTGCAGAGCAATTGCGGATATTCCTGAAGCCAGAAGAGAGTATTCGAATAAAAAGGGGAAAATCAGTGGCAAAATATAAGGGATTTAGAAGGCTGAGATTTGAAGCATATTTTGCAGTTATGCCTTTGCACGCGTGGATGATTCGCGGTAGACAAACTCGAAAAAAATATTTCGAACTAAAACATACCGAATCATATGGCAAAGAGGAACTAACAAACCTACAAAGCGAAAAACTAAGAATAATTATTCAACATGCGTATAGGACAAGTTCCTTTTATCGAAAACGTCTAGATGACTTAGGGATCAACCCGAACGATATTCAGGGCGTAAACGATTTGTCAAAATTGCCGTTTCTAGAAAAAGATGACGTAAGACAGAATTTGAATTCAGGACTGATTTCAAACGCGGTACCCCAAAAGCATATGTTGCGAATAAATACGAGTGGATCAACAGGCAAACCATTCACAATCTTCGCTGACCGTGAACAATTGGAAATACGATTCGCATCGACTTTAAGGGCGATGGAATGGACAGGTTGGCAATTTGGAGATCGGCAGGCCAGGTTGTGGCATCAAACTATTGGAATGTCACGAACTCAGGTCATCCGAGAGCGCATCGACGCTTGGTTTATGCGCAGAATTTTTATTCCTGCTTTTGAAATTAACGATAGAAATATCGAAGATTTTGTAGGGAAGATAAGAAATTTTCGTCCCAAACTGATTGATGGCTATGCAGAGTCACTGAACTTCCTTGCCAAGTACATCCAGATGGGGAATCTCGTTGGCATTAAGCCCGTTGCAGTTATGTCGTCTGCTCAAGCTTTACCGAAACAAACACGGCAAATTATTGAAAAAGGCATGAATACCAAGGTATTTGACAAATACGGAAGTAGAGAGTTCTCTGGTATCGCTTATGAATGCACCGCGCATACAGGACACCATGTTGTTGAAGAGTGTTACATAGTTGAACTGTTAGTAGGAAATAGAGCTGCGCTTCCTGGTGAAGTTGGTGAAATAGTAATTACTGATTTGCACAATCGTGCAACACCAATGATCAGATATCGAATTGGTGACCTCGCTACAGCAGTCGACAACTCTAAAGATTGTAGGTGCGGTAGGTCACATCTTCGAATCGGTGATATTGAGGGCAGAACACAAGCAATTGTTTATTGTGCAAACGGGACTTGGATGCCTGGCGCATTTTTTCTTCACTTCCTCAAAGACCATGATGAAATCATAAATCAATTTCAGATCATTCAAGTTGAAAAGGGATCAATCCTGTTGAAGGTCGTAAAAGGAAGTGGACATTCTGATGAGAAGATCATTGACGTTTTAAATCGATTAAGAGATTTCATTGGTCAAACCAGAATCGATTTAGAGTATGTCACCGAAATACCTTTAGTTCGAACGGGGAAACGAAGCCCAGTCGTTTCGTTAGTGGTGGAAGACTTTCAAACGCTAGAAGCAAAAACCGTTGATGTTCATGGAAAGGCAAGATGAGAGCACTAGTTACTGGCGCCGCGGGGTTCATTGGGAGCTCATTGGTGGATCGACTATTGAATGATGGTCACGATGTGGTGGGAATTGACACTTTCACCAACTACTACAGCCGGGAGATAAAAGAGAAGAATCTGAGCCGTGCTCGTGATTATTCCAATTTTCTTTTATTTGAAAAAGATATATGCCGCGATGATGTTTCTCCCCTGTTCGATGGGGTTACAGATGTGTTTCACCTAGCGGGACAACCGGGAGTGAGAAAGTCTTGGGGAATTGATTTTGATGATTATTTGAGTTGGAATGTATTAGCGACACAGCGTCTTCTCGAAATCGTAAAGCTTAATGGACAATTGCGATCCTTTGTATTTGCTTCTAGTTCATCTGTTTACGGAAATCAACCAAAGTTTCCTTCGTCCGAGATGGATCTTCCTCAACCCGTTAGCCCTTATGGCGTCACAAAACTTGCAGCGGAGCACATGTGTTGCTTGTATGCAAAACAGTTTGATGTTCCCACAGTCTCATTGAGATACTTCACCGTATATGGTCCAAGACAAAGACCCGACATGGGCATAAGCAAAATGATCAACGCATTGATTGACGAGAAAAACTTTAAGATTTACGGCGATGGGAATCAGTTAAGAGATTTTACGTACATAGATGATGTCGTCGAGGCAAATTTATATGCTGCGACCTATGCTCAGGCAAATACTCAACGTGGTGCGATCTTTAATGTCGGCGGCAACGGGACAGTGTCAATCAATGAACTTATAGGAATGATGGAGGAGATATCGGGACTGAAAATGCGAAAGATCTATTCCGATGCGATGGCTGGTGACCCGAGAACTACATGTGCTGATGCCCAAAAAATAAAAAATGAAACTGGGTGGGTACCTTCAATTCCAATTAGAATCGGAATACAAGACCAGTTTAATTGGACAAAAATCGATAAGTTTTCTAACTGAGATCAGCCAATTATCAATTTCGATAGGAAAACAATGGAATCGAATGCCCCTTCTAAATCAAGAGTTGACATTAACGATTGGTACGGAGTATTTGTCGTACTAAAAAGCACACTTCCACTAGTGGCATCAATGACATTTATCGGATCGTTTTATAGTCGTTCAATCTCGTGGGTTATCATTTGCGTTTGTCTTCTTGGGTGGAGCGGCTACCGGATGCAATTTTTGCTGCATGATGCTTCTCATCACACACTTTTTCGGAGCAGAAGAGCAAATGAGGTGGTGGGACGTATCGGAGGCACCATGGTTGGCGTCGATTACGACCGTTACCGATTTACCCACATGTGGCATCATCGAAAAAACGGTCAAGAATCAGATCCACAATTTCCCGACTATTTAGGTATGGGGGCAATAACAAAATCTGGATTCATTAGATTTGTTATCGAACCACTCTATGGAGCAAGGTTGTTCCCTTACTTGAAGCGGGAATTGGGCAATAGAACCTTAAATGGTTACGAAGCACCGAAGTCAAGTCCACTTTGGTGGAGCCAGTTCGTTTCGACGCAAGCTCTGATTTTACTTTTACTTTCTTCAAATCTGAGCAATCCAGAAACAATCTTGTTTTTCTATGTGGGATTGGCCACGGTGTCGCTCTTCTTGGCACGAATCAGGGCATTGGCAGAACATCAACAGTTAGGCCAAGAGGAAACAGATTATTCAAGGTCACATCGATTTAACTTATTTGAATGGTTTGTGTTGTATGACGCGAATTTCAACTTCCATGCAGAGCATCACCTATATCCAAATACACAATCAAGAAAATTGAAGTCATTGGCTATAGAGCTAAGAAAAAATGGCACAATCAAGGATCCGTTGTCAAACTCAATGGTCGGAACGCTCAAAATTCTTTATGAGAAATTGCCGTCTCGATTATGAGTTTCATCTCGACGATTGATGCTCCTTGTGCACTTTGTGGAGGAAGCAGCAGTATAAAAACAATTGCTACAAAAGACTTTAGTTATGGCACTTGCGAGAATGAGTTTTTCTACAGCGAGTGTGAATGTGGAGTTTATCGTCTTGTTAATCAGCCACTTGATGAGGATATGGGGAGAATCTATCCTGAGAATTACTCCGCTTATAGACCAACGCGATTTGGACCGATGGCCCAGATTAGGAAGTGGAATTTTCAAACAAAGATAAAAGATGCAATTGGGAATAGAAAAATCGATTCCTGGCTTGATTTTGGTTGTGGAGCCGGAGAATTAGCTTTGGTCGTTAAATCTTTGGGAGTGGAAAAAGTATTTGGTTGCGACTTCTCCGAAATGTTTTTTGAGGAGTTACGAAGTAATGGCGTTGAATGTTTTTTATCGAATGAATTGTCGCGCTTGGATGACAAATCACTTGATGTTGTTTCCATGCTCCAAGTAATCGAGCATCTTCGCGACCCCCGTCGTGAGGTGGACGCAATAAAATCAAAGTTGAAAATTGGTGGTGTATTTATCATCGAGACACCTAGCCCCTCTGGACTTGATTTTAAAATAGGGAGAAATAAAACATGGGGTGGTTGGCATGCGCCGCGGCACTTTTATATTTTTTCACAGATCAAATTGATTCAAATCCTAGAGGAGTGTGGGTTCAGGGTAATTTCAACTAAGTACATACCCAGTCCATACATGTGGATTGAAACGTTAAAGGCTCGGTTGATAGTTGATGGGAGAAAACGAATTAAATCAAAAAGATTTTCGATTGGGAATATCTATTTGGTCGCAGTTGTTACGCTGCTTGACTATGCCTTGATTGCTTTGGGCAAACCTTCGTCAAATCAACAAATTGTGGCAGTTAGGGAATAAATAGTAGGCATCTAGCAAGAATGATTCAAGGCTCGCTTGTATTGATCTCCGTTTCGTTACGGATTGGAGCCATGTTCCATAGCGCTAGTAGGTAGGTAGAACATTGGGTAGCGCCTGATTGTCGTATGGTCTTGGCCTAGCAACTACATTCGTTCTCGTGACAAAAACAGTTGTGGTAACCGGTGTGGCTGGGTTTATTGGCTCTCGGGTTGCCGCTCGAATGGCGCACGAAGGTTTTTCCGTAGTCGGTGTGGACGACTTGTCGTCGGGCAAGGTTGCCAACATTCCCTCAACTATTGAGTTTGTCGAGGGCGACTTGGCAGTACAGGGAACCATTACGAAATTGCCGAAGCAGTGTGCTGCCGTGTTGCACTTGGCGGGCCAATCGTCTGGCGAAATGAGCTTTGACGACCCTGTTGCCGATTTGCACAAGAACACGGTGTCAACACTGAACCTCATTCAATATGCCATCTCGGTTGGGGTGCAGCGTTTTGTCTACGCAAGTTCGATGTCGGTGTACGGCAACGTGCCGGATGCGCCTATTGCCGAAGACGAACACGTTGCGCCGCTGTCGTGTTACGGCGTGGGCAAGTTGGCCGCCGAGAATTACCTGGCAGTGTTTGCGAAGCAATTGTCGAGCGTAAACATGCGCATGTTCAACGTGTACGGGCCTGGCCAAGACATGAGCAACCTGCGCCAAGGGATGGTGAGCATCTATTTGGCTCAAGCACTGGCAAACAAACACATTGTGGTGAAGGGCTCTTTGGAGCGATTCCGAGATTTCGTGTTTATTGACGATGTTGTGGAGGCCTGGTTGAGAGCCGCAACGTTCGACGGCGTTGGGGGCAGCACCATCAACATCGGAACGGGTGTGCGAACCACTGTTGCGCAAGTGCTGGAAACAGTGAAAGGCCATGTTGCTGGCACAACAGTTGAAGTGACAGACCCAACACCCGGAGATCAAAACGGGATTTATGCAGACACTGCAAGGTTGCGATCAATATTGCAGATGAACGAGTTTGTTGGCTTCGCTGAAGGCGTGCGCAGGTTTAGCGAGTTTGCAAAAACTGCTTAGCGCGCTCTAAGTCTTCTGGAGTGTCGATTGCGATGCCCACTGAGTCGACCTCGATCATTTGTACGGGAACACCCATCTCGACAAAGCGAAGAATCTCGATGTCTTCTAATTCTTCGTGCGTAGTTTTGCTTGATTGGGCTGCAAACATTCGTAGCGCCGACGCGCTAAATGCGTACATGCCAATTTGCCGGCGTGCACGAACAAACTGCAACGACTTGGTGGTTGGGATGGCAGCCCGGCTGGCGTAGAGCAACATGTCGTCTTGTGAGCAGACAACCTTTGGCACCGTGACGCTGCGGAAATCCTCTTCGTTGGTGATGTCGCTGTAGGCGTTGATCACTTGGGTGGTTGGCTTTGCGTTAAGTGCAGCATCGATTATTTGCGTGAGGCCCGCGGGGTCGAGAAATGGTTCGTCGCCTTGCACGTTGATGTACCACTGTGCTGGGCGCAGAGCGGCAACCTCCGCAACGCGGTCGGTGCCGGTGAGGCAATTGTCGCTGGTGAGAATCACGTTGATGTTGTTAGCTGTGCAGAAGTCGACAATGCGATTGTCTTCTGTGGCAACGACGACGTTGTCGGCGGATACTGCAAGTAGGCACTGCTCGTAGCAGCGTTGCACCACGGCCTTGCCGCCAAGTTGGGCCAAAGCTTTGCCAGGGAAACGCGACGA
>JAURLB010000197.1 GCA_030831445.1 Candidatus Nanopelagicales bacterium
GGCACTGGAGGTGTTGAAGAAAATGGATCGAAATTGCTCATATTGCTCCTAATTAAAATCGCGACTGCGAGGATGGTACATCATTTTGAGTAAATGCCCGAGGCCAAGTATTCACCCAAAGGCCAATGCGCAATACGGGCCAGCCAAAAAATTGCAAAAATAGCCACTACCGATATTGGCGTGTAGATGGATATCAGTTTGCCGCCTCTGAAATCTGGAAGCTGGAAAATAGACAATCCGGTACCAAGCCCATAACAAATGAGGCCGAGAATTAATGTGGTGCTCAGCGCATTTTGATCAAATGCCTTCGAGATATTGAGGTGTGACAATTCTGCAAGTGCTCGACCGGTACCACAGCCCGGGCAATCTGAGCCAGTAAGAGATTTATACGGGCAACTGGGCATTGCATCAACAGTGAATTTGAGGTGAAACGCTAAAACCACTGCAATCAGGGCAGTTGAAGCGAAAAGTGGCGCAGCTTTAATTCTTCCCACTCCCATACCTTAGGCATTCTGCATGAATTTCGTGGAAAATGCATTTGCTGTATTTATCGATTATTCTCCGGTACTAACAATCTACTGATTTAGCGTTTTACATGAACTCGAATGACTTATTGAAGGAATTCACTTCGTAATGCAAATGAAATATAGGGGTTGCGGCTCCCTCGGGCTCTAGAGAATAGGGAATTTTCTGCTAGACAGGTCAAGCCATTTGGTATTTACTGTGCTCACACAGTTGAAGGCACTGATTTCAACCGCTTGGGGGTGTCCATCGATCGGTTTAGATCGAGATCGCTCGAGATTTCTAATCAGTGTCACGTGTGAGCTGCGGGAAAGAATTACGTGGTTTTGGGGTGAGTAGCGAATAGTTGCCAGAGGAGGCTTCAACATGGCGGATTGGTCAACGTCTCAGATTGCATTTGAAGCCGATACTCGGAGTGAACTCGTAAAACCACCCTTGCCGTTGTTGATTGCAACTGGAGTTGTTTCTTGCATCGCCATTGCCCTTTTATTTATCAATAGTTCAATTGGGTATGGCCTCACCGTGGTGGCTTCTTTGCTTGGCGGGTACACCGCATTGGTGGATCAAAAGCGAAGCGGTAGTGCGAACTACATTTCGTACGATTCATTTCGCAACATTCTTCGTGTCATTCGCTTTACGATTGTGGTTATAGCTCTAGCCCATATTGCAGTTCTGGCGGTCAATGCATCTAAGGGTGGAGGGTTATTTTGAAGAGTCGTGTAACCCGATGTGTGCTAGGTGCACTGCTCTTAACTTCCGCGTTGACTGCCTTAAATGTTGGAACTTCGATAGCTGCAGAGTCCGAATCTGTGTCGATTCAAGATTGCGTATCTGAGAAACGAAATTTAGATGTATTAATGCTGGTTGATGAATCAAGCAGCTTGAAGGGCGATGCAAAGAAAAAAAAACCTGGAAACGACCCTGACGATCTTCGCGTAGATGCTCTGAGGTCCATTGCTCAAGTGCTGGCCAGCACGGTTGATGCGAGCACTAAAGGATTGGGCACAGCTAAGGAGAAAGACGGATTTAATGTCACGCTTTCGATAGCCGGTTTTGGTGCTACATATACCACTCGCAAAAATCTCGATGACCTCAACGGCGAGTCGTTGGCTGAGTTTGTTGAGTCCATAGAAGAGCAGCGTGATTTCGACAGCGACAACCGCACTCGCTACCACACTGGTTTGAAGGGTGCACTTGATGACTTCATTTCTCATAAAAAAAGCGAAACAGAGTCTTGCCGACTACTTGTGTGGTTCAGTGATGGTGTCCACAATGATGATGGGCAGACCGGTTTTACTAAGACTGAAATAGACCAAATAAAAAAAGATCTTTGTGGCGAAGGATCAATTGTTGATCAATTGCGAGTCGAAGATGTTTTCATTGTTGCAGCAGGATTGAATAGCAGCGAAGAAGAGCTCGGCTTAATGAAATTGATTTCAGCGGGTGGAGCCCCTTTTGAGCCAGGCAAGCTCGATTCGTGCGGTGTGCTTCCGCCAACGGGAGTATTTGAGCGCGCCAGCAATGCTGAGGAAATCATAGGTACAATTTTTCAGGTTTTGGATGGAGTCCCTGGAGTACCAACCGAAAAGGTTTCGCTTCCTAAATGTGCTGATGGAACTGAAAACTGTAACGAAATTGCCTTTACAGCTGACGGAAATATCTCGTCGTTTACGATTCTTGCCACACGGCCAAGTGCGAGTGTAGTTGCGGAACTGAAGATGCCGACAGGCCAAACAGTTTCACTTTTCCCAGAATCGGGAGAGAATCTCAGCCAAAAGAATGTCGCTCGATTTTTTCCAGTGTCAGACACAAAAGTCTTGATAGCTGTCAGTCGTAGCAAAGAAGCGACAATTGACGGGAAGTGGTCACTCCAATTCAGGGGAATCGGTTCAGCTTCATCAAAAGGAGCAGTGAATTTTGTCGGTAAAGCTCAAATCGCGATTAATGGTATAAGTGCTAGTGAAGAACCGCTGAAGATCAATCGATTTGAAACGTCAAAAATTTCGGTGAATGTGAAAGCAACGTCATCAGAAACTTCGGTACGTGGCGTTCAAATGTCTCTTGCGAACTTTGAGGCTGTTGAAAACCTAGAAGCAAACATGAAAGGTTTGGGCGAATTTGAAATTTCTGCAACAGATATAGAAGGTGTGCTAACCAAAGGAGCTCTCCGAAGTTCCAGCTCAGCAACTTTGAAGATCATTCCAGTTGGTGATGTACCAGGGTTGACTACGGATGATGGGAAGCCCGTCAAAGTTGAATTCAATTCAGAGAATTTCGAAGTTTTAATATCAAATGGCGAGCAGTACCCATTGTTCAAAGGCATTAAAGAGAAAGATATTCTTTTCAAAGGCACTCCAACAAACACGGTCACACTTCAGTTTGATGGGCCAGATGGAGCAGATGGAATCGTCGAAATCGGAAAATTTCCGGGCTCAGGAGAGTATTCAGACTTTGAAGTAGTTGAGTCGAAAGAATGTACTGTCCCGAAGAAAAGTTCTGATTTTGAGTGCACAGTCAAGATTGTTTTGAACAAAGATCGATTTCTTCAAAATTTCAATTTGCCATTGCCAGTCAAATACAAATCAACATCGGGTGGTGACCCTCAGCCGGGTGAAATTTCAATTCCTGTTAGCGCAATTAAACCCACGAACCCTGGTAAGGGCATTTTGGCGGCAGTCGAACTAATTGCAATATTTGTCGTCATACAAGGCCTAGTTCGATTATTGCTTTCTTATCTGATGTCGCGTTTCGCGCCATTGGTCGCTACAGCTAGACGAGTGCGATTAGATGCAGTTGTCGATTCAAGTGGCGGATTAACAATTAATCCGATGAATGTGAACCTCTCACAATCTGACGAAGCATTTACATTTGAAAATGTCGATTCAACAACGGGTTTCAACATTTTTGGGTATCAGTTTGGTTGTTCGGTATTGAGAACCTTTATGAAGTCAACTTCCAGGCCGGTTGGAATTGTTTCCCGTGATTCATATGTCGTCATCGGCTCGCGAGGTTTACGGTCGAGTAAATCTGAGCCTCAGAGCACGCAAGGACTGGTCGAGCTTTCGCTGAGAGGGCAATGGATCGTGGGGGTAAGTGCTACTCACATTCAAACACTCGTGAATGGCGAGATGAGTGTTCCGGCTGAAGTCGTTGCTTTCTTCGAACCGTACGAAATGTTAGATCGAGCGCAGCAATTGAGTGACCTGAATATGAC